>JBIHZT010000065.1:0-10591 GCA_044240265.1 Luteolibacter sp.
TGCATCGCTGCCACCGGCATCCACTGAGAACGCCCACCAGTTCCGTTTCGCGACGAATGGTTCACCCGGCTTTGCATAGCCAAAATTAATATCAGGATATTTCATGATATTGAATTTCGAATAATCCGTCACCAATAAATCGACAAGTCCGCTGGCAAAGGATCCATAGGATTTTTTGCCCGAGATGATCGGGTAGCCAGCGTCAAGCGAAGCGGTGGTCGAATCACTCGCGTTCAAAAAGGGCGGATAGCCGGGGCCCAGGTTAGGCTTGGTAGAACCACTTGCGGCTCCGGCGGTGACGTAACTCACAGTCGCTACGCTGGGAGGTGGGACCGTGGGAATTGCCTTGAAAATCTTATTGAGCGATTCCATTCCGGAGTCCCCGGAATTCGCGATTCGGAGATTTGGAACATTGAGAGAAGCCGCCACCTGGCTGGATATCGAAGTTCTCGCATTGGCCAGTGCCAGGGCCTCGGTAAAGATGTTTTCCCAGCGCAGCGGATCGCTTACGGTAGTGCTCGCGCTGGACCCGGACTGCATCGCGCGGATGGCGCGGTTTGGGGTGATGGCGACGATGGAGCGCAGGATGGCCTCTTCCTTTTCGCTGTAATCCACCCGCAACTGCACCTGGGACTGCGTCGCGTGGGCATCCATCGCCCGCTTGTAGGTATAGACCATCAGAAACATGAGCATGCTGCCCGTGGAGAGGACCAAGAGGGTTGATATGTAGCCGGCTTGCCAGCGTCTGGAAGGAGAGGTTTTCATTGCTGCATGGTTCCGGAGTAGGTGATTTGCTCACCGGCGGGACCGGTGAGCGTCATCTGGAGGATGCCCTGATTCATGGAAAAAGTCACATTGCTGGTGGTGGGAGACTTGGTAACAGCCCACTGCGGGGCTCCGAGCACACCGGGGGGGGGAGGCACCACATAGTAATTCAGCGCGGGCCCGGTCCCCAGGTTTTCAAACGACAAAATCGTCGCCTGTTGCGATCCGTCCGGCTGGCGGAAGTTCAACACCACCACCGGCGAGGCGGTCAGTCGGGGATTCCTTCCCGCAAGCGCGTCGGCGAGGGAATCATGAAGACGGAAACGGTCGGCTTTTCCGATCAACCGACTCACGTACATGCTGATGACCGGAGCCTCGTCGGTGAGGAAATTCTGCGCCTTGTAGAGCTTCAGAAAGGTGAGTTGTTGGTTGGAGAGGGCCAGGACCATGGCTCCGGTCGCCACTCCGATCATCAGTCCGAGCGTCAACTCAATGAGAGTGAATCCCCGGCGCACGCGTTGAATATTGATTCTCATTGGGTGCGCAGGACCGTTCGGGATTTCGCGTAGTTGCGATTGCCCACCTGGTAGGTGAGCACGCTTTGCACCTTCCACACTTTCATGGCGGCCGGATTGGTGTCCACGGTGCCGGTGCCACCGTCGATCGGGTAATTTCCGGGATCCGGCAGGCGGGTCCGGGTGACCGTGCCCATAATCGGAAGCCCTCCCGGCAAACGACCGACTTCCACCGTGGAGGTGGTCTTGTTGACCGTCGAGTCCGTGGAGGCGGGCCATGGGGAATTATTGGCGACCAGGCTATCAAACGGGATCCTCTCGGCGTAAGCCCGCTCGTAGCTCATGTAAGCGTCAGTCACCGCCTGCTGGAGCATCCATTGCCGGGGCGTCAGCACGTTGAGGGAAAGCTTCAACAGCACCAATCCTAGCATCACGAGCAGGGAAAGCCCCATCATCGCCTCCATCAAAACAAAGCCGCGCCGGCGTGATCGCGCCTTGCGGACCGGCCGGGAAAGCCTGAAACTCGCGCCATGGGCGGGCATTTTCTCAAGCGGGCGTTCTGCATCTGCATTCTTTTCCTGGTGGCGGGAAACGTCGTCGCGCAGGGGCTTCTCGAGCCACCTTTCGGCCTGCGCTGGGGCGATTCTCCGGAAAAATTGATTACTTGGGCATCCAGACATTCGCTGGATGTTACAATTTCCCTGCCCGGGGATCAACCGGCAATCCGCGTGGTCGGCATTCAGCCGAAAAAAGGCTTCCTGCCGGAGACCCAGGCCGGCGCGGTGGAAGGCCGCTTCCTCGCCGGCAAACTCTACGAACTCACCGTCCACTACTTCGACCCCGAGGCCTCCGCTGATCTGATGGCGACCCGCTTCGACGCGCTGCGCAAGCAAGTCGCCTTGGAACACGGCGCGCTTCTGACCAACCAGCAGCGGAAGGCTGTGGAGGACCAATATGTGACGCGGACTCAATCGTTTCATCGGGAGCCGGTGAAGGGCTTGTTCCTCCTGCTGGCTTTCACCGAGGTGGAGGATCTGTTGCGGAAATCCAAGGATGCGAGATTTTCCCTGATCTATCGAAATGAGAATTTCAGGAATGAATTGTTGGCGGAACTGAAGGGACCGTGAGTTATTCCACCGTGGTGACGGAGCTGTTGACTTCGATCGTCCGGTCCACATTGAACGTCACGGCGGCGATGGCACCAGACGGTGTCCGCATGCGTTCGATTCCGAACGGGGTTTCGGTGACGAGCTCCATGGTCCAGCGACCGTCCGAAGTCAGCAAGCTGTCATAGTTTTGGGAGGTGAGCGTGATCGGAGGATAGGGCACGCCCTGGAACACCGGCTGCCAGGAGCCGGGTATCACCGCCCCCTGCACCCCGACGCGTGCCTCCCCCTTGTAAACCTGGGCGTAAGTCCGGGAATCCGGATAGAGATCCCGGTAGGCGAATGTCACCGTTGGCGCGGAAAAGCGGATAATCTGGTCTTGCACCAATCCTGAAATGGCTCCATCCGAAACCGGCCAGATCTGAACAAAGCGCGACGCGATCTGTGCGGAAGGCGATTGATAGTCCTCCAGCGAATAAACCGAGAAGCGCTCCTCACCCCGGATTTTCGACCGGTCGGCGCCGGGGATCAGGTTGGTGGCGTAGTTGAGGCGGTGGATGGCGTTGTTCACCAGTGAAACCTGGCTGGTAAGCGTGGCCTGAGTGCGGTCGAGAATCACACCATCTCCGGTCGCTCCGTAGGACTGGACGTGGCGCAGGAGCTTGACGCTCTTGGAAGCGACAGGCGCATCCGGCTCCGTGCGCAGGCCATTGGTAGTGATGTCCACGATGAAGCCCTTGTCCGCCCGGGTCCGAGGGACGCCGTTGTAGATCGTAGGGTCATCAGTCATGATGATCACGTTGGCCTGGGGCACATAGGTTCCGACGTAGCGGGTATCGAGCAGATAGACCGTCAGCGGATCCGCCTTGACGGTCCAGAGCTCGAACCGCGCGCCGCCCGGATTGATGGCGAGGGCGGACAACTGGACGCCTTCCGGAACGACCGTGGAATCCCAGATCACACTGGAAGGCATCTGCACCTGTCGGACGAAGTTGGTATAGACTGCGCCGGCCTGCCCGTAGGCAGTGACGACCGAGGCGGCCATCAGCGCGAGGGATGGAAGAACTTTCGTTTTCATGGGGTCACTTTGGCGGTTTCGGTTTTGGCACCAGGTTGTTTGAGCGGGAGCACTGAGATGGGGCCGCCGAGGAAGGTCGCGACGACCAGGTTGCCGCTTTTGGAAACGCGTTCGGAGGTTTCCTTGGCGAGAGCTTGATTGCCTTCGGCTTGGACTCGGGAAACCTCGACGGTGGTGATCCAGCCGCGGTTCACTGCGAAGAAATCGGCCCAGCCCACGATTCTGGATCCGGGTTTAAGTGTGAGGCAGTCCTTGTATTTAGTGGGAATGGTGAGGATCGCCCGCTTGGGAACCAGCGTCGCCACACCGCCGAAGCAGACGATGTCGGACTGCTCCAGCAGATTGACGGGCTGATTCACCTTGGTGGGGTCCTCACCCGGGATCTTCTCCAAGGTTTTCATGGGATCCCGCCGACTTGACTTGTGGAAGGCCTGGTTGATCTCCTTGCTGGATGGTGCGTCCGCGAAGTAGGGCTTGGCCCCGGGTTTCACTTCGGCGGAGGCTGTCGCCGGCAGCAACAGAAGGCAGAAAATAATGCAACGTTTCATCTTGTAGAAGGGTTGGCGTTTTTCGAACGGATCATGGATCACTTGGTGCCGCGCCACCACCACCTCCCTCATCGTCGATGTTCGGATCGGTATCGAGATTGATGAACGGCGCGTTTCCTGGGTTGCTGGAGTCGATGCCGTCGATGTTGTTGCCGTGGCCGTTATTGGTCTTCGCCTTGGACTTGACGGTTACGAGAAGCACCATGTCCTGGAGGTCGAATCCCGGATCCGTTATCTGGGAGGAGGTGTGGGTGAGCTCCATGAAGACGATCACGTCCATCGGACCGATTTTCACTTTATCGTCCGGTGTCAGGTAGGGCTTGATGAACTCCTCCAGCGACGGGGCACCGTAATCCGGAACGTTTCCGGGAGGAGTTGATCCGTTGACCAGCGTCCGCACGTTATCGGGGTTTGAGGAATTATAGGTAGGTCCCCACTTGTTATTATAGAAATACTTGCCGCCGAAACACAGTCTTCTGTTTTTCTCAAGCGTCCTGGAGTAAACGACGGTGTTAGGATTCACCTGAAGATTGGTGCCGTAAAAAATCCGGGTGTATGTCCCGCCATTATAGCTAAGATTTGCCTCGGTCGGAACGAAGTTGAAACCGCCACTGCCGCTGGTGGTGACGGTCACCCCGGCACCAAGGACCCGGATTTCAATATCCACCTCCTCGTCCGCCCAAATACAGGACCCCGAGATTGTGACGTAGTCCTCAACAATCGACGGATAGTTGATGCCCCAGGAAATGGTGGGGTGGGTGCCGGTCTGGACGATGGTCGGAAAGGCGGTGAGCCATCCGGACGGCATTGCGGGAAAGACGGACTGATTGTTCCCGTTGCTATTCCCACTGTTGCCTTGAGCGGCGCAGGGAAGCGAAGCCACGGCACAGGTGGCGAAGACGGCTGCCGGGACGGCAACCCAATGGTTGGTTTTCATGGCTGGTTGTAAGGGTGAGACTTCGGGCGACACCTTCCATCTGGGACCTCGGAAATGGGACAACTTCCGAGAGATGGGCGACCCGGTTCGGGCAGAGGCAGGGGCCGCCGAGAGAGACTCTCAATGAACCCTGCCGATTCGGGACAGAACCCCGATCCGGGCCGCCTGAGGGGCTGTCGGGACGGACAGCACCTCAGAAAGGATGGTGATTTGATTCAAGTGACGGGTGGGGTCGTTTGGATCGGGTTAGGGGTTGAACAGCAGTTGTCTAGGGGTGAATTTTCAGCGCCGGGGCAGGGCGGGTTCGCGGGACCAGTTCTTCCAAGGTCCGCGCGGGATTTCCTGCTCGTTGGCGAAGCGCCATTCAACGACGGCACCGCTACGCAGCTTGAGGAAATCCCTGACGGCGGGACTAAGGTCGATCCCGGCCGCCTGGTTGCGGTTGGCCCGCGGCGATTCTTTTCCGAAAACGTATTGCCAGTGATCCACTTCGAACGGGCCGACATCCTCCCACTGGGCGTAGCACACCCTACCGTCGTGATGAACGGCCACCCAACGGCCTTTGCAGACGGAAATCCCGTCTCCGCGGTAGCTTTCCCAAAACCAGGGAATCACCTCCGATGCCTCAGGGCGATGCACTCCGCCCTTGGCGACATCGTTGTAGGGAAGGGCGATGTAAAATGGGTTCAAGCAAGGGGTGAATCCCGCCGGGAGATACCCCTCGCGACGATCCGGTTCGTCGTATCCTCCGAAATTCGCCTGCCAGTTTTGGTCCCAGGCGCTTTGGGTATTCGGCGTCGGATTGTTTTCGGTTGGAAGCTCTCCCACCCAGAAAACCGTAGCGACCACATTGCGCTTCCAGGCGAACGCCGACCGGAAGCGGTCCCGTGGAGACTCGATCACCGCTCTCGCCGCCTCAGGCACTCCGTATGGATCGCTCAGCGAGGGAAGAACTCCTCTACGATCCTCGAGAAAGCGCTCATGCACCTGAGCGAGTCGATCCTCCAAGCGGACTGCCAACGCCACCCCGCAGAGGGCGATACTAGCAAATCCGACGATGGTTGACGCGAGTTTCATGCGATCTGAGCAGGGAGTTAAAGCTCAGTACGCTTTAACTATGGCCGGATCTTAGAATTTTAATAAATCTTAACAAGAAAAATCTTACCTATTATTGAACAAATTTCAGCTTTTTCTGTCTCCGCTAAAAACCCTTTTTAAAAGGGTTCTTCCAACCTAAAACTGAATTCTCCTCGCTTGAATCTCCCGTTTTCCTCTGAATTTTGCCTGAAAATCACATCCGCTCGGTCCTAATCCGGGAAAAAACACCCGCTCGACAGAAAAAAGTTTTTCAAATTTTCAGCAAAACCAAAAGAACATTCTCAAACGTGATCACGCAAGTCCGGACGGGATCAGTAACTCGCCGACAACCGCATGAAACGACTCCCTGGCGTGCGGCTGGCCATGGCCGTGCGAACCTGATTGAGGTCCGAGTAGGAAACCCCCTCGGTATTCCAGGACACCAGATCGGGGCTGACCTCCACCACATACGTCACTCCGCCGGCTCCCGCGTAGAAACTCATGCTCAATTGATCTGCCGTCACCACCGGCTGCGGGAGACTGCCACTGAGGTTCTGGCTGGGGTCAAGATTGAGCGCGAAGGCCATCAGCAGGCTGACGCCGTCGCCATTCGCGTCGGACTTGAGATCGGAATTGAGAGGCAGATTGTAGGTCAGCAGCCAGTTGGTCAGGGCGGCGTTGGGGCCGATGGCGCTGGCAGGATAGCCTTTCCAGGTCGGGGCGGTGAAGCCGGTGGCGGTCGAATTGAAATACACCGAGAAGCCGGTGGCGGCGGATTGGAAGACGTTCAATCCGAAAATTTCCGCCGGATTTCCAGAGGTTCCCGGAGCATTGCCCTCGAAAGTGGCGGAAGTCAACTGGCCGCAGTTTGCGAAGGCTGTGTCACGGACGGTGACAATACCGCTGGGCAAGGTCACGCTGGTCAACCCACCGCAATACCTAAACGCGGAAACCGAAATTGTGGTGACAGTGGATGGAATCGAAAAAGCCCCAGTTAGACCGCTCGGATACGCCACCAGACTCTTGCCCGAAAACGAATACAACGGACCAGTCCCGCTTTTAAATCCAGACGTGCCACCCGTGGCCACTGTGAACGAAGTGAGCGAGCTACAGCCGGCGAATGATTCCAGTCCGCTTGCGGTACACGTCGCCGGGATACTGATGCTCGTAACGCCGCCGGCGAAGCGGAAGGAGCCGGCTGCGATCGCTGTCACCGACGAGGGAACGACATAGGCTCCAGCCAGTCCCCGCGGATAGGTAATCAAGGTGGTTTTCAGTTTATTGAAAAGGACACCGCCCTCGCTGCTGAAACTGGGATTGGACGGGTTCACCGTGATCGAAGTCATTGCAGCAGTCCCTTCGAAAACATTCGTCCCAATCGTGGTGGCCGCGCTGGAGGCGATTTCAAGACTGAGCAGGGAGCTGCAAGACCTGAACGCGTCATTCCCGAATGCCGTCACGGAAGACGGGATCGAGATCGTCGTGAGTGATGTGCAGAGCTCGAATGCACTGGTTCCGATACTCGGCACCGCGAATGGAATCACGACGGATGTCAGCGCGCTGCATTCAGAGAATACAAAGGTCCCGAGACTCGTCACCGTCGCAGGAAGAACGATGCTTGGAGGATTGGTCGCCGCTCCCGGTGTGGCGATGCTCGTCAGGCTGGCGCATTTCGCGAAAACACTCCCGCCGATGGTGGTCAAATTGGCCGGCAGCGTGACGCTCGAGAGATTCTTACAATCCGAAAAGAGTCCAAACTGCAGGTTGGTCACCCCGCTGGGAATCTCCATGCTCGTCAGCCCCGTGCAAAAGCGGAAGGCAGACGTCCCAATACTTGTCACTGTGGCCGGGATCACCAGGCTCGCCAGCCCGCTGCAACTCTCAAACGCGCTGTTTCCAATGCTGGTCACATCTCCAAGAATCGTCAACGTCGCCAGTTTACGGCAGGAGTTGAAAACACTGTCGCTGAAAACCGTCACACCGGCAGGGACCGTCACGGACGTCAACGCGATGCATGAGAAAAAGGCACCACTGTCGATGCTGGTCACGCTCGCCGGAATATCCACGGCACCGAGTCCCGTGCAGTTCAGAAACGCCTGCGAACCAATGCTGGTCACGCTCGCGGGGATCGTCACGCTGCTGATTCCAGCACAAAGTGCGAAAGCCTGCGGACCAATCGCCGTCACGGCCATGCCAGCGATTTCCGCCGGAATTTCAACCGGCCCGGTCTCCTCGGTGGGATAATCCGTGATGGTGACAGAAACCGGGCTTGTCGCTTGGTTCTCGACGTAGGTGAAATCGCCGAAAACCTCGGCTGAGGCGATGTTCATCAAGCCGCCGGAAAGCAAGATCAGCGCCCACCCCGTTCGGAGCGGACGAGTCCCAAGCTCCTTCCCTTTGAAATCACGCAAACAGGAATCGTGAGAAGATCGAACAGCATTCATTACAAAATGCTCATTATCAATCAAACTAAAGCATTACAACCTGATTTTTGGGAAATTTTGAAATCCAGCCCCTTTTTTGATGAAATTTCAAAAATCACGGGATTCGATTTGGCGAGACCTTCCGAACCGGACTCCGGGCATCGAGCCAAGTCCCCCTCCGCCCCATCAACCAACCCTTTGAAAATCGTCACTCCATCCCCCCGCTCTCGTTTTCAGCATTTCAGCCGCTGATGCAGCGATTTGGCTGAGCGGTCCAAGTGTGGGTGCTGGCTGGATTCAGTTGGGTGCGAATTACGACTTCGTAGATGAACAACAAACCGGGGTCCCTGCCAGCGACATTGTCGGCACTGCCGCTAGTCCCGGGTTATTCACCGCGTTCGACAATGCGGGGACGCCCTCCTTGACCGACGGCTCAATTGGATTCCGCGTCAGGCTGGATGACCATGGCGGCAACAACAACGACATCAAGTTCGACCGGAACCTTTGGATTGGGATCGATGCGGATCTGAACGACTCCGTGCCTGGCTTGGTCTTCCGTCGCCGCCGCCGAGGCGGGTGCGCATCACGCCTTGCCGATGCCGAACCGGCGGTCCAGCTCCTTCATGCTGAACTCCGTGAGCGTCGGCCGCCCGTCCGCCGCACAGTAGGGTAGCTCGCACAGGAACAGCTCCACCAGCAGCGGCTGGGTTTCCGCGAATCTCGGAGCGACCAGAGCGGAGGCTTTTTTCGCCAGCAACTTGGCCAAGCGGTCCAGTGCAAACCTCGCCCCAGGCGCGGAATCGTGCAGCAGCTCATCCATCAAGGCCCCGAGGAACGCCCGCGGCTCCTCGATCGTCAGAAACGCAGGCAAGCTCCTCACCTGCAACGTGTTTCCGCCAAACGCCTCGACCTCGATACCGGCCTCCTGCAGCGCCATCCGCTCGCGCAGCACCAGATCCAGATCCCGCGGATCCAGCTCCAGCAGCACCGGCACCAACAGGCCCTGCGTTTCCAAAACGCCATCTCCGTGGTTCAGCAGCTTTTCATAAAAAATCCGCTCCCAAGCCGCTTTCGGATCAAAGAGCACCAGCCCGTCCCCGCTCTCCAGCAGAACGAACCGCTGGTGCAACATCCCCACCAAGCGGAAATCCGGCACTCCCCCACCCTGCGGCGATGGAGCCGATTCCCCAGCAGGAACCGGCAGCGGCTTTTCCTCCCAATTCGCCAGATCCATCTGCGGTGCCTGGAAATGCGGCGCCGCGACAGGCGCGGTTGCAACCAACTCAACGGGAATCACCGGCGTAATCGCCTGCGGCACCACCATCGGAGCCGCCGGACGCAAGCCCACGGCCACGGCTTCCAGAATCACATCCCGCACATCCACCGGCCGGTGGAACCGCACCTCGCGCTTGGCCGGATGCACGTTCACATCCACCAACGTCGGCTCGAGATCGATCCACAGCCACGCCGCCGGATACATCCCGTCGGAAAGCGCCCCGCGGAATCCCTCCGCCAACGCCCGCGAAATCACCGGGTCCTCCACCGGGCGGCCGTTGAGAAAAACAAACTGGTGCCGCCGCCCCTTGCGCGCATGGCTCGCCGGCAACAGGTATCCCTGCACCGAAATCCCGTTCCCGTGCGTCAGCGGCAGTCCAATCAGCTCCCGCGACAAGTCCGTCCCAAGCAACTGACGCACCCGGTCCACCGCCCTCGCCGCCGGCGGTAAATCAAAAATTTCCCGCTCATCCCGCCGCAACCGGAAGCGCACGTTCGGAGCCGCCAGGGCGTGCAGCCGCAGCTGGTGCTCCACGTGCGCCGCCTCGGTCGTCTCCGCCCGCAGGAACTTCCGCCGGGCCGGCAGGTTGTAAAAAAGCGCCTTCGCCTCGATCACCGTGCCCGGTGCACATCCAGCGTCCCGCACATCCCGCACCGTACCTCCGTCCACCAGGATTTCCGTCCCGGAAACCGCATCCTTCTCCCGCGTCACCAGCCGGAACCGCGACACGCTGGCGATGCTCGGCACCGCCTCCCCGCGGAATCCCAGTGTCATGATCGCCGCCAAGTCACCCGCCGTCCGCAGCTTGCTCGTTGCGTGCCGTTCCAGCGAGAGCAGTGCATCCTCGCGCGACATGCCGCAGCCGT
>JBIHZT010000564.1:0-2997 GCA_044240265.1 Luteolibacter sp.
GGTGAGGATCAGGCCGTCCGCCGTGGTGATCACGCCGGAGCCGGACGACTGGGTTTTTTCCGAAAGCAGCGCCACCGTGGCGGGCATCACCTTTTGCGACACCTGCTCGACCTTGCCCTCGATTTTCGCAAGATCGCTCAAATCACGCAACGGTTCGCCGGCGGCAACCCATCCGGGCAACAGGCCCAGGCAAACACAGGCGAGAGGAAAAATTGAATTCACTTTCATGGTTGTATGTCACACAGCGATTCCGAGCCGCCAATTTGTCTCTCCCGATAAGAAGGATGGATCGTCGGCGGCGGATCGCTTACCATTTGCACGAAGATGCCAAAACGCAACCCGCCGGAAGCCAACCGCCGCCGCAATGACGCGCCCGAAAGCGCCCCCTCGCGGCGCGGACCCGGGGCGGTCTCGCTTCTCCTGTTCTGGCCGTTTCATTTGTTCAATCTGTTCACGCGGCATCTCAGCCTGCCGGTGAAGCTGCTGTCGCGCACCGCGGGCTATCCGGTGGTCGCCGGACTCTACGGCCTCGCGTTTCTCTCCATCATCTACGGATTCCGCTCGCAAAACTACGACCTCGCGAAAATCCACGCCATGCCCGAGCGCTCGATCATCCGTGACCGGCTCGGCGAGGAAATCGGCCGCATCCACGGGGAAAAACGCTCCATCGTCCCGCTCCACCAGGTCGCGGAAAATTTCCGCAAAGCCATCCTCGCCCGTGAGGACGAGCGCTTCTATCGACACGGCGCTTTCGACGTCATCGGCATCGGCCGGGCAACCTTGCAAAACTTGAAGGGCAAACGTGAAGGCGCGTCGACCATCACCCAGCAGCTCGCCTCCGATATTTTCCAACTCAAGCGCGGCGAAAAACGCGGCGACCTGCCGCGCCAGATCGACCGCAAGCTGTTGGAAATCGCACTCGCCATCCGCCTCGAATCCGCCATGGACAAGGACGACATCCTCGAGGCCTACATCAACCAGATCAACTGGGGCCGCCAGATCAAAGGCGTCGGCGAGGCGTCCCGCATTTATTTCGAAAAACACCCGTCCGAGCTCACCCTCTCGCAGTCCGCCCTACTCGCCGGCATCGTCCGCGGGCCGGATTCCTTCAACCCCTTCAGCTCCATGGAGGCCGCCACCCGCGAGCGCGGCACCACCTTGGAGCGCATGGTCGTGGCCGGCTCCATCACCCGCGCGGAGGCGGAGGCCGCCAAGGCCGAGCCCATCGAAGTCCGGCCGAAATGGCGGCGCGAGGCCCGGGAATCCTACGCCGTGCTCGCCATCAGGCGCGACCTCGAAGTCATTCTCGAAAAGGAAAACATCGAACTCGGCGGACTCGACATCACCACCACCATCGACGTCCGCATCCAGCAGAAAGGCGAGGAAGCGCTCGATAAAAAACTCCGCGAGGTCGAGCGCTACTCCGGCTATCCTCACCAGACACGCTCCACCTGGAAGGCCATTCCCGAGGAACAACGCAAGGAGCCGGAATACCTTCAAGGTGCCGCCGTCGTCGTGGAAAACCGCACCGGAGCCGTGCTCGCCGTCGTCGGCGGCCGCGATGCCGACGAGTCCTCCTACAACCGCGCCATCCAGGGCAGCCGCCCGCTCGGTTCCTTGTTCAAGCCCTTCGTCTATCTGGCCGCCTTCGACAAGGGCCTGCGCCCGGACTCCCAGATCAGCGACGGCCCGATCCAGCCCGGCGAAATCAAAGGCGCCGGCTCTTGGAGGCCCCACAACTCCGACGGCAAATTCGGCGGCACACAGGCGGTTTCCAACGGCCTCATCCGCTCCCGCAACACCATGTCCGTGCGCGTCGGCAACTACGCCGGAATTCAAAAAGTGAGTGAAGTCGCCCGCATGGCCGGCTTCACCACCACCATGCCAAACAGCCCCGTTTCCTTCCTCGGTTCTTGGAGCGCCTCACCCTGGGAAATCGCCACCGCCTACACGATTTTCCCGAACGACGGCACCCGCTTCCGTCCCTATCTGATTTCCCAGATCAAGGACCGCGACGGCAACATCCTATACGCCACCCCGACCTTGTCCTACCCCGCCGCCAAGAGCGGATCCGCCTGGTCCATTTCACGCATCCTCAACGAGGTCGCCACCCGCGGCACCGCCGCCGCCGTCACCCGCCTCGGCTTCGACAAACCCTGCGGCGGGAAAACCGGCACCACCAACGACTTCATGGACGCCTGGTTCTCCGGCTACACCTCCACTCTCACCTGCACCGTCTGGGTCGGCTTCGACACCCCGAAAAAAACCATGGACGGCGGCTACGGCGCCACCCTCGCCTTGCCAGTGTGGGTTGATATCATGAAAACCGCCGACCGCCTCGGCTACAAGGCCGGCAAGCTCAACAGCAAGGCCAACCTTGTTAGCATGGAACTCTGCCGCCTTTCTGGCAGACGTGCCACCGCCGGCTGCCGCGAGGCGAAGACCGCCTACGAGGACCAGGTCCCCGCCGACATCGCCCTACCGGAAAACGACCTTTGCCCGCTCCACCCCGCCAAGGCCCAGGCCATCGACGAGTCCACCCTCACCGCCGCCGATGCCGCCCGCGCCATTCCCGTCATCGAGTCCACCCCGCTCAAAGCCCAGCCCGTGCCCGAACCCGAGCAGGAGGAGGACATCCCGCTCAAAGCCATCCCGGTCGAATAAATGTCCACCTGGCGGCCCATCCCACCCCCACGGTTCTGGCAGCGCTGGCTTCCGGAGTGGCTGCACGGGCCGCTGCGTCTGGTTTTCATGCTCTCCCTGGCAGCCGTCGTCGCCCTATCAGGATTTGCTTTTTTCTACTTCATGCTCGCGATGCGCTTCGATCTCGACGAGGTCGCCAAGCTCCCGGCCGGCACCCGCTTCGATGACCGTCAGGGCGTCGAAATCACCGCCCCCGGCGCGAACGGACGCCGGATGGTCAAGCGCGAGGACATCCCGGATTTCCTCGTGAAATCCCTGCGCGCCCGCGAGGACGCCCGGTTTTTCGAACACCAC
>JBIHZT010000566.1:0-2996 GCA_044240265.1 Luteolibacter sp.
ATGGTTTTTGGCGAAAAACCCATGCAAAGGTTGTGCTCGCTGAATTCTATTTAGTCGGCAAAGGCGTTTCAGAAAGCCAATCAGAGGCGGTGAAATGGTATCGCTCGGCGGCTGACGATAATGACTCGGCGGCTCAACTTAAGCTTGGGCTTCTTTATTTTAAGGGCCACGGCACGGTGAAAAACTCTATCGAGGCATACAAATGGCTGCTACTCGCCTCCGCAGGAGGGGATAAAGAAGCTCAAAAATCACTACCTATGATCGAGGGAGCAATCAGCCCTGCAGAAAGATCCAAAGGCCAGATTTTGGCTCAGGAATGGGAGGCCAGCCACGCGAACCGAGCGGGTGCCCGCGAAACTGGAAATCACCCAGCGATTACGAATGAACCCAAGATCACAGGCACCGGCTTCTTGATCACCCGCAACGGCTATCTGGTGACGAATCACCACGTCGTCAAGAACACCAGCAAGGTGCGCGTCCAGACTGTCGCAGGCTTGTTGGATGCGGTGGTCGTCCGCGTGGATGCCGCCTCGGACCTTGCGCTGCTCAAAGTGACCGGCACTTTCGATGCGCTGCCCGTCGTAAGCAGTCGCACCGCACGCTTGGGTGCAACGGTGGCGACCGTTGGATTTCCCAACACCGGCCTTCAGGGCTTCGAGCCGAAGCTTTCCAAAGGCGACATTTCGAGCCTCGCCGGAATTCAGGACGACGTGAGATATTTCCAGATCAGCGTGCCCGTCCAGCCGGGGAACTCGGGCGGGGCCTTGGTCGATGAGCGCGGCAATGTCGTCGGTGTAGTCTCCGCCCAGTTAAGTCAAAAGACCGCGCTGGAAAGCACCGGCACACTGGCGCAAAGCGTGAACTACGCAGTGAAGAGCAGCTACCTGCTCAGTTTTCTCGAAGCCGTCCCCGAAGCCAGCGCGGGAATGCTCGAAGCGAAGAACAACGAGCAGAAATTCGAAGCGATGGTGGACGACGTGAAAAAGTCGACGGTTCTGATCATCGGCTACTGATGGCAGACGGCATCTTGACTCAAATGGCGTTGCTCTTCCCCGTGAGCGGATTGTGCCAGCGGAAACGCAGACTCACGGTTCCCCCACCGTCGGATTCGGCACCACATCCGCCGTAGCTTTCACCGCGCGTGTCAGCACTTCCTTCGCGCTGCTGCCCGGCTTGACCGCGGGATGCGCCATGCCGCGGTAGCGCAGCGGCTTGTAGCCCAGACCTAACATCGCCGCCAGCGGTGCGCTTTTCAGCCCGGGTTTCCAATACTGCGGCCCGCCGCCGGTTTCGTAGCAGTAGATCCACGTCTTCTCCGGATTCGACCAACCGGCGTAAAGCACCACATGACGCCGCGGGATGTTGAGCAAATCGAGTCCAGACCATGGAAGTCACCCCATTTGTAGGGAATCCCTTCGTTCACTATTCGTTTAATGCGGCGGTGAGCGCTCACGCCGCGGGGGTGGATTGCTCGGGTTTTGTTTCCCGTTGTTTGAAATTGCCGTCGGTCTACTCTGCCTACCCGTTCTACAACCGTGGCCGCGCCTACCTCGTCCTTGGGAAATCCGACGAAGCAAAAGCCGACTTCACCACCGCCGCCGACCCGAAATTCAAACAACCCGGAGCCCGCAAACTCGCGCTGAACGCCTTGACCGAGTTCCCATGATCTAGATTTCCCGCACCGGTACTCCCGGGCCACACGAGACGGCCCTACTGCCGCGTCGCTTGAATCTGACAAATCACGTTGGTCCTGCTGCCTGAAAACGAACAGGAGTTGCCGCTGAAACTGCCTGTCAACGGCAGGGATGAAATACCGGCGCCCAGCAAAATCTGGCCGGTGAAGTTGCCTTGGGCGTCGATGATGCCGGTCAGGACTCCGTTTTCCTCATTAATGGCGCCGTTGGTGACCGTAAAGGTGATGTTATTAGTCCCTGAGCCGATCGGCGTGCTGGAGTAGAGAGTGCCGGACCAATTGCCATCCCAAGTATTATCGCCGCTGCCACCACCACTTCCGCTTCCGCCGCTTCCACTGCCAGCGCCCTCGCCGTCCTCGCCCTGGTAGTGGCCGCGATTGTAGATGAGTTTGGATTTCTTCATGCCGTCGCAGGCGACCACGTGGAACCCGATGCTGCCGGGGTAATTGGTCATCGTTGTCCGATAATGGATCGTGGTGTTCTCAGTTCCCGCAGTGCGCTCGACCTCAACGAACCCCGTCATCGGCGCTTCCCCGAAGCTGAGGTAAGATGGGAAAAAGGTGAAATCCGGACAATCCAAGAGGGAATTGGCAATGGTCAGTTGGATATCCACCGCTTCGCCGGCCCGGTAGAAAATATCAGCACGGGGTGGTCCCATGGTTTCCAAAATCATCACCGGGAACGTGTAACCTCTCGGGTAGGACTTCTTGATCGCGCTCGCGAGCGCCCGACTGAACTTTGACGAGGCCTGCCGCACCGCTTGGAATTGACTCTTGGCGGTCGCAGCGTTGGAGCTGAGATTTGCGGACGTCGCGCGGGCAGCAGACAATTTGGATCTCAAGGCGCGCATGAGCGGCAGCAGGGGCTTGATCCTGGCTGCGCTCAGCGCTCTGACTGTCTCGCGTTTCTTGAGTTTGGCCTCCAGGTACTTGCAGTCGATTTTGGACTCTTCGAGCGCCAGCGAGAGGCGGTCATGCTCACTGGAATAGTTCCATCGCGAGAAATCGACGGCTGCCGCGCCATTGTTGATCGAATCCTGACTGAGGGTGTTGAGTCGGTCCAAGTAGGACAGCACAGGTTCACTGGCGGCCCGCGACACGGTTGCACCGCAAATCATCCACACCAGCAAGACGCACATCCACACCCCGTGCAAACCCGACCACAACTGCGCCTTTGCGTCTTTCATACAGTGCCTTATGGAGTTATGGCATTTGGATGTCAAAGCGAATTTATGAAAGGTTAATGATCCGCAGCGCGGCAGATAGCTTCTAAGGTGTTGCCGTATCTTCAACTTTTCAAAAA
>JBIHZT010000066.1:0-10561 GCA_044240265.1 Luteolibacter sp.
CGCTCCCGCACGCGAGCAAGCGGAGAACGTCCACCGTCCGCAGTTCCGCATCAAGGAAGGTGAAGACGGCACCAGCGTCGAGATCGCCCTTCCCGGCGTCCGCAAGGAAGACCTCAAGCTCACCCTGCTGGAGGCCAACCTCAGGATCGAGGCGGACCGGCTCAACGAGGTCCCCGACACTTGGAAAATCCACCGCGATCCCGGAGCCATCCGGCGCTACGGCCTCGACATCCACCTCACCTCGCGCCTCGACGGCAGCAAGACCAGCGCCGCCTTCGACGCCGGAGTCCTCACCCTCCAAGTGCCCGTGCGCGAAGAGGCGAAACCCCGGCAAATCCAAATCAACTAACCGCACCAAGCGGCGGGAAGCCAATGATGGGCACGATCGCCCGTCGTTGGCTTCTTCGTGGGGTCGATTAGAATTTCACCCGGTCCCACGCGGCCCAGAAGGCGGTGGTCTGGGCCGCGTCGGGGACGATTTCCAACAGCAGGGTTTTCTCCCCGGCCTCGAATTTATCAAAATCATCCACCGTGCGGATGCGCAGATGGTTCATACCCCAGAGCGTGGCGAAACCGGATAGATCCGCCGCTTGCGGATTGGTCATCCACTCGACGGCGCGAGGACTCATCGCCTGGAGGCGCGGCAGGCGTTCGAAAATTTTTCCGCCGCCGTTGTTAATCACGGCGAGCACGCGGCCCTGGCAGTGGATTTGTTCGAGAACGAAGGGCGCTGCCAGATCGTAAAGCGCGGTGAGATCGCCGACGACGGCCCACGTCTCGCTCACATCGGCGGACCAGCCGAGCCAGGTGCTGACCTGGCCATCGATGCCGTTCGCGCCGCGGTTCGCGCGGACCGACGGGACCGGACGCAGCCACTGGGCGAATTGGTTCCACTCGCGGATCGGCATGCTGTTGCCAAGGAAAAGCCCGCCGCCGATGGAGGCGTAGTTCGAAAGCGTACGGAGCAGCGCCGGCTCGCTGTCCGGATAGATCTCCAACAACTCTTCGATTTTCACCGCGCGGCTGCCGGCTCCTGCGAGGTAGTCGAGCGCGTCGTCGGCAAGTTCGATGGGCCCGAGCGCCTGGATCACCCGCTCCAACTCGCCGCGAACGACGCCGGATTCACGGGCCAGTCCCGGCAGGCCGTTGCGACAAACCGACCAGACCGACACCTGCGGCAGTTCTTCGAGATCGCGCCAGAAACGGCCGCTGGGAACTTCTCCCAGACGCAGAATTTTCCCCGGCGGGCGGGATTTCAAAACGCGGTCCGCATCGTGGATGGCGAGCGATTGGAGCGCCTCACGCAGGCCGCTGGTGGCCTCGGCGACGACCGGCGCACCGAGATCCTGGCAGAAATGGAACACCTCCTCGCGCTCGTCCGGCTCCAGCCCGCCGACCAGCACGACAATGCCTTTGTAATTCTCCTCGCGCAGCCAGCGGGCGAGCGCCGCGACGTTGAGTCTTTCCTTCACCGCCTGGAATTCCCCCAGCGCTTCACCCGCGAAATCCTCATCTCCGGCTTCGAAAGCCTCTTCGAACTCCACATTCAAATGCAGCGGCTGGTTTCCATCCCAATCCGCGAAAGTCCCCTGCCACGCGTGATTTCCAAAAATCCCCGGCTGCTCGATCGTCTGCGGCGCACCCGTTCCCCGAAACGCCGCCGGGCGGTCCGCCGTGATCGCCACCAGCGGGCGGCCTTGGTAATGCGCCTCGATCACCGCCGGCAAAAGCTCCGCAACCGCCGTGCCGCTGGTGGTGATGACCGCGCAAGGTTGTGCGGTTTCCATCGTCCGCCCGAGCGCGAAAAACCCCGCGCTGCGTTCCTCAAAGTGCCGCCACACTCGCACCAGCCCCGCCGCTTCCGCCCGCGCCAGCGCTTCCAAAAGCGCCGCATTCCGCGCGCCCGCGCAGACGACGAACTCGCCGACGCCCGCCTTGAGACAACTTTTCACCACTTCCAGAGCCGGGTACCATGAGTTCACGCCGGCTGTGCTAGCGCAGCCGGCGCGGAATGTCCAAGCGTGTGATCGCCAATTCTTCCTCTTTCCGAATCGGCCCGGATCATGCTTAAACGCCGCCGCGCATGACAGACACCACCAGCAACCCGATACGTGAGCAGCTCCGGCTGGAAGGATTCGACCTGATTGACGAACGGCTGCAGTATCTGCTGGGCTGCCTGGAGGAGGCGTTGAAAAGCACGGGTGAGACGGATTTGCTGCCGTATTTGCCCTGGTCCGGTCGCGAGCCGGAGATCGGTGCCGCCCCCGAGGGCCTGCCGCAGCTTTATTCGATCGGTTTCCAACTCCTCAACATGGTCGAGGAACGCGTCGCCGCGGAAATCCGCCGCGAGCGGGAAAAAGCGCTCGGCGCGGAATCCATCCGCGGCTTGTGGCCACAGGCATTGCGGGATCTCCGGGCCATCGGCCTCACGCCGGAACAAATCCTCGCCGTCCTCCGCGACGTCCAAGTCGAGCCCGTCCTCACCGCCCACCCGACCGAGGCCAAGCGCTCCAGCATCCGCGAACGCCACCGCGCGCTCTACGATGAAATGGTCCGCAACGAGTTCCCGAAATATACCGAGCGCGAACGCCGCCGCATCCGCGAACGGGTCGTCACCACCCTCGAAACCCTCTGGCGCACCGCGGAAATCCACCTCGTCCGCCCTGACATTACCAGCGAGCTGCGCAATGCCACCCACTACCTGCGCGACCTTTTCCCCTCCGCCATCAACCGGCTCGACCTGCATTTCACCGAGGCCTGGCGCGATGCCGGCCTGCCTCTCGAACTCCTCCGCTCCGCCGGAAATATCCCGCGCCTGATCTTCGGCACCTGGATCGGCGGCGACCGCGACGGCCACCCGCTCGTCACGCCTGAAGTCACGGAAAAAACCCTGGCCGAACTCCGCCACTCCGCCTTCAAGCTGCTTGAACGCGAACTGCTAGAACTCTCCGCGCAGCTCACCCTATCCCGCTACCTCACGCCGGTCCCGGAAGAACTCCAGGCCCGCATCGACCACCTCGCCAAGACGGTGGACGCCCCCGAAGGCGTCCGGGAAATCCTCTATCGCCACGAAGAAGAGCCCTGGCGGCAACTCGCCATGCTCATGGCGCTGCGCCTCCGCGAGCAAATCAAAGGCAAACCCGGCTACCGGAACACCGCCTGCCTCGTCGATGACTTGAATCTGCTCTCCAGCACGCTCGCCGCATCCGGCTGCCACATGCTGGAGGAAGCCGCCTTCCGCCCGCTACGGCACAAGCTGGAGATGTTCGGCTTCCACCTCGCCACCCTCGACATCCGGCAGAATTCCGAATTCCACGACAAGGCGATCAGCCAGTTGTTAGTCGCCGCCGGAGTCGCCGATGGCGAAAACTACCCCTCCTGGCCCGAGGAACAACGCCTCGCGTTCCTCAATACCGAACTCAAATCGACCCGCCCCTTCCTCCATGACGACCTGCGCGTCGGCGAGCAGGCGGACAACGTGCTCGACACCTATCGGGTCCTCGTCCGCCATCGGAAAAACTGGGGCACGCCCGGACTCGGCGCACTCATCGTTTCCATGACCCGCCAGCTCTCCGACCTGCTCGGCGTCTATCTACTGGCCCGCGAGGCCGGCCTCATGGAACTCACCCCGGACGGACTCGTCTGCCCGTTGCAGGTCGTCCCGCTTTTCGAGACGATGGACGACCTCGACCGCTCACCCGGCATCCTCAAAGCCTTCCTCCAGAATCCACTCACCCTGCGCTCCGCCGGAAAGTTCCCCTCGCAGCAGGTAATGCTCGGTTACTCGGATTCCAACAAAGACTGCGGCATCCTCGCCGCCCAGTTCGCCCTCCAGCGCGCCCAGACCGCGCTCACCGGCGTCGGCCGGGACAGCGGCGTGAACCTCTGTTTCTTCCACGGCCGCGGCGGCACCATTTCCCGCGGTGCGGGCCCCACCCACTGGTTCATGGCCGCCCTGCCCCACGGCGCGATGAGCGGCGGCTTCCGCATGACCGAGCAAGGCGAGACCATCGCCCAGAAATACGCCAACCTCGCCAACGCCACCTACAACCTCGAGCTGCTGCTAGCCGGTGCCGCCGTCACCACCGCGCATCACCGCCACTCCCCACCCGTGGCCGATCCCTGCGAGGCCTTCATGGCGCGGCTGGGAGAAACCAGCCAGGCCGCCTATCAAAAATTCCTCAAGACCGAGGGCTTCATCGAATTTTACCGCCAGGCGACGCCCATCGACGCGCTGGAAAACTCACGCATCGGCTCCCGCCCCGCGCGGCGGACCGGCACCAAGGGATTTTCCATCAGCGATCTGCGGGCGATCCCGTGGGTCTTCTCCTGGACCCAGGCGCGATTCTATCTGCCCGGCTGGTTCGGCGTCGGGTCCGCCTTGGAAACCCTCAAAACCGAGGATCCAGCAGGCTTCGCCAAGCTCAAGCGAGCACTGCCAAAATCCACCTTCCTCAGCTACGTGCTCACCAACGTGGAAACCAACCTCGCATCCGCGAACCTCGACTTGATGCGCGACTACGCCGGTCTGGTGGAAGACGCGGCCGTCCGGGACAAGTTCAACGACCTCATCTTCGCGGAATTCGAGCGCACGCGGATTCTTCTTGCCGAGCTCTTCGACGGCGAAATGAAAGACCGCCGCCCGCGCATGGCCAAGACCCTGGAGATCCGCGAGGCCCCGCTCCGCGTGCTCCATCAACAGCAAATCGCCCTGCTCCGCGAGTGGCGTGGCCACCTCGCCGCCGGCCAAGTCACCGAGGCTGACTCCCTCCTCCCCAAGCTTCTGCTCTCCATCAACGCCATCGCTTCAGGCCTGCGGACGACGGGCTGACGGACGACGGGTATGGCATCCAAGCACGATCCTCGGATTATCAATTTCAAACTCGCCCTCATCTAAAAAATTAAGGCTGCGGAGACGATGACACGCATACCCTATGCCTTCTTGGCTTTGGTCGTCGGTGGTCCGGCAGCGTGGCTCACTTGGAATTACAATTTCGTAGAATTGACGAGGGAACGATTGATGAGGTTGATGAGAGGACAGATTGATGAAATGACGGAAATATTGACAGGAATTCGCTTGCCTTCCTGGCTGGGGCTAATCAGGTGACAGATATATTGACAGGAATTCTCTTGTCATCCGGTTTGACGCTGGCAGGGTGGCCGGATGCGAAAGGCGCGATGGTTGGCAGGGTGGCAAAACTCGACTTCGAAGCCGGTGATCTATCACTGCATCTCGCGGGTGGTGGACCGGCGCTTCGTGTTTGCGCAGCGGGAATGCGAGGCATTCCGGATGTTCATGCGGATGTATGAGAATTTCTCGGGCTGCCGGGTTTTGTCTTACTGCATGATGTCCAACCACTTCCACCTGTTGCTGGAAGTGCCGCCGCTGGCGGAGGGCGGACTCTCCGACGAGGGGCTGCTGCAACGGCTTTCCGCGCTCTATTCGGAGGCGTTTGTGGCGGGAGTGGCGGCGGAGTTGGCGGAGGCGAGGAAATCCGAGGCCGAGAGCGGAGTCGGGGAAATTCACGCTCGTTTCACCTACCGGATGCATGATTTGAGCCAGTTCATGAAAGGCTTGCTGATCCGCTTCACGCGCTGGTTCAACCGCACCCACGCCCGCACGGGGACCTTGTGGGAGGAGCGCTTCAAGAGCGTGATCGTGGAAAGCGGCGTGGCGGCGCGGCTGATGGCGGCCTACATCGACCTCAATCCGGTGCGGGCGGGCATGGTCAAAGATCCGGCGGACTACCGCTGGAGCAGTTATGGGGAAGCCGTGAGCGGTGGGCGGCGGGGCGAAGGGAAAAAGGCGCGCGAGGGCCTGGTGCGGGCGTATTTTTGCGATCAGGGCGTGGGAGGGGAGGCGGAAAAATGGCCGGAGGTGTCGCGCTTATACCGGCGGCTGATGGGACTGGCCCTGGGCCGGAAGTCCGGACACGCGGAAGTGCCACCAGCCGCTAAAGGGCTGGGCCAGAGCACGATGAACACGGCGGAGGTGCTGGAGAGCGAGGACAACGGCACGGTTTTGAAAGATCTTGGACTGGCGAAAATGCTGCGTTGCCGGGTACGCTATTTCACGGACGGCGCGGTGATCGGCAGCAAGGAGTTTGTGAACGAGGCGTTCGCGGGCGCGCGGGAGCGGTTCGGGCCCAAGAGGAAGGATGGAGCCCGGGTGATGAGGGGCAGTGGTAGCGGCGCGAAGGGAGTGCTGTGGAGTTTGAGGGATCTGCGGGTCGGGGTTTGAAGCGGCTGCGGATGAGGTGAGGCGACCCCGTCGGCGACATCACTCACAGCAAGAAGCCTCCCCCCATCTCGACGCCCGCCCCCGCCAGTGGGGTTGCCAGCTCTCTGAAGCGCGGCCTGATGGATTTGGCATGCCTGCAAGGGCCGATGAGGGACCGCCGATGATGTTCACTGGCATTTCCTTTTGACGAATTCCGCTTGCGGGTAATGCATCCCGGCGACAAGCATCCCTGCCGTGACTCCCGACCTCGACACCCTGTTTTCCTTTCTTCGCTTTCCGAGCATTTCCACCGACTCCAGCCATAACGGCGATGTGCGGGCCTGCGCGGAATGGTTGATCGCCAAACTGGCTGGCATGGGCCTTGCGACCGAGCTCCACGACACTCCGAAACACCCGGTCGTAATCGCGAGAAACGAACACGTCGCCGGTCGCCGCACGGTGCTTATCTACGGGCATTACGACGTGCAGCCGGTCGATCCGCTCGCGCTGTGGACGAGCGATCCGTTCCAACCGGTCATCCGCGACGGAAGGATCTGGGCGCGCGGAGCCACCGACAACAAAGGCCAGATGATGGCGCACGTGCTCGGCGTCGAGAAAACCCTGCGGGAAAACCACGGCCTACCGGTCAATTTGATTTTCCTGTTTGAAGGCGAGGAGGAAATCGGCAGCCCCAGTCTCGCCGCGTTTCTCCTTCAGCATCGGGACACGCTGAAGTGCGATGTCATCGCCATTTCCGACACCGGCATGGTGGCTCCCGGCGTGCCTACGCTCGGCTACGGCCTGCGCGGCATCGCCTGCTGCGAGGTCATCCTGCGCGGACCTAAAACCGACCTGCACTCAGGTCTGTTCGGCGGCGCGGTGGCCAATCCCGCCACCGCGATCGCGCGCCTGGTTTCCAGCCTGCACGCGCCGGACGGCCGGGTCGCAATCGACGGCTTCTATGACCAGGTCCGCCCGCTGGAGCCCTGGGAACGCGAAATGTGGTCCAAGGTCCCCGGCGTCGGCGATGCAGACCTGCTCTCGGTCACCGGCTCCCCCGGCCTCTTCGGCGAGCCCGGCTACTCCTCCATCGAGCGCATCTGGGCGCGCCCGACCGCCGAGGTGAACGGCATCGGCGGCGGCTATCAGGGAGAGGGCTCGAAGACGGTGATCCCCGCGGAAGCGTTCGCGAAACTTTCCTTCCGCCTGGTGCCGGACCAAAGCCCCGCGGACATCATGAAAAAGGTCGAGCGCCATCTCGAAGCGCATTGCCCGCCCGGCGTGAAAATCGAGGTCCACGTCGGCCACGATGGCAAGCCCTACGCCACCGATCCCAACTCAAAATTCGGCCTCGCCGCCCAGAACGCCCTGCGCGCGTCATTCCATGCCGAGCCGGTGCTCATCCGCGAGGGCGGCAGCATCCCCATCGTCCAAACCTTCCGCGACATCCTCGGCGCGGACACGTTGTTGCTCGGCCTCGCGCTTTCCGACGCGCAAATCCACGCCCCGAACGAAAACTTTCCCGTAGAGAACTTCGAATCAGGGATCAGGCTGAACCAAGCGCTGCTCAAGGAGCTGGCGCTCTAACCCCATCGGTCTTCCCGGACCCATACGACCCAATTTTTCCCCAATGTCCGATCCCACCACTCCCAAGCTCGACTTCATCCGCGAGATCATCGCCGAGGATCTCGCCGCCGGCAAACACGCCACCGTCATCACACGCTTCCCGCCGGAGCCTAACGGATACCTCCACATCGGCCACGCCAAGTCGATCTGCCTGAACTTCGGCATCGCCCGCGAACACGCGGAAGTCGGTGCCAAGTGCCACCTGCGCTTCGACGACACCAACCCGGAAAAGGAAGAAACCGAATATGTCGAGAGCATCAAGGCGGATGTGAAATGGCTCGGCTTCGACTGGGGCGGCGACCTCTACTTCGCCAGCGATTACTTCCAGTTTTTCCATGATTGCGCCGTCCATCTCATTCACGAGGGCAAGGCCTATGTGGAAACCCAGACCGCTGAGGAAATGCGCGCCATGCGTGGCAACCTCACCACGCCCGGCACCCCCTCCCCCGGCCGCTCGCGCGGTGTGGAGGAAAACCTCGACCTCTTCGCCCGCATGAAGGCCGGGGAATTCAAGGAAGGCGACTGCGTGCTGCGCGCAAAAATCGACCTCTCCTCACCGAACATGAACCTGCGCGATCCGGTGCTCTATCGGATCATGCACGCCCACCATCACAACACCGGCGACGCGTGGTGCATCTATCCGATGTATGACTTCGCCCATCCGCTGGAGGACGCGCTGGAACACATCACCCACTCGCTCTGCACGCTGGAGTTCGAGAACCACCGTCCGCTTTACGACTGGTTCATCGAGAACTGTCCGGTGCCCTCGAAGCCGCGCCAGATCGAGTTCGCCCGCCTGAATCTGAGCTACACCATCATGAGCAAGCGCAAGCTGCTGGAACTGGTCCAGGGCGGCCATGTCGGCGGTTGGAACGACCCGCGCCTGCCCACCATCTCCGGCATGCGCCGCCGCGGTTATCCGCCGGAAGCGGTGGTGCATTTCTGCAAACGCGTGGGCATCACCAAGTTCAACGGCACGACGGATGTCGCGCTGTTGGAGTTCGACATCCGGGACTTCCTCAACCACTCCGCGCCGCGCCGCATGGCCGTGCTGGACCCGGTGAAAGTGGTGCTGGAAAACTGGTCCGCCGAGCCGCTGGCCAACGTCGAGGTTCCCAACCACCCGCAGAACCCGGACATGGGCAACCGCCACATCCCGATTTCCAACGAAGTCTGGATCGAGCGAGAGGACTTCATGGAAGTGCCCGAGAAGAAATTCTTCCGCCTCGGCCCGGACCGCTACGTGCGCCTCAAGGGCGGCCACATCATCCGCTGCACCGGCTTCGAAAAAGACGCCGATGGAGCCATCACCATCATCCGCGCGGAGATCCTGCCCGGCACCGTTGGCGCGGACTCACCGGAAGGCGTCGTCTGCAAGGCGGCGATTCATTGGGTCGATGTCGCCACCGGCACCGATGCCGAGGTCCGCATCTACGACCGCCTCTTCACCGAGGAGGATCCCGACAGCGCGGAAGGCGGCTTCATGAGCGTGCTCAATCCGGAATCGCTCAAAACCGTCACGGCGAAAATCGAGCCCACGCTCGCGACGGTGGAGCCGGGTTTTTCGTGTCAGTTCGACCGCACCGGTTACTTCATCGCGGATTCCATCGACCACGAGGCCGGCGGCAAACCTGTCTTCAACCGCACCGTCGCCCTCAAGGATTCCTGGGTGAAAAAAGGCGGCCGGTGAACCGGACCGCCTGGTTCGGTTGCGCGAAGCTTGTTCATCGGCTTTTCGCCGGCATCCCGGACTCGGAACCAGTTAGCGGCGGTCACGCATGCGCCGCCAAAGGCGCGGATTGGGCCGCGTCGTTTTCCGCGGCTTTCCCCGCCGCTTTCAGTCACACTCCTCCGCGCGCGGCGAGGGCAATGAAGACCGGATCCGGCACATAGCGGCGGACGGTGTCCTCCCAGCCGACCGGACCAGTCAGACTTTTAATCATGCTCGACGAGAGCTCCGCGATGTCGCGTGGCGGCATCAGGAACACCGTGGTGATGTCCGGAGCCATGTCCGCGTTGATGTGGCGCATCACCCGCTCGTATTCGTAGTCGTTCGGCGAGCGGATGCCGCGCAGGATGTATTTCGCATCCATTTTTTTCGCATAATCCACCAGGTAGCGGTTGTCGAAATGGGCGATGACCAGGCGCTCACAGGAAGCCGTGGACGCCCGTAGGAGCTCCAGACGTTTTTCGACGGTGAACGAGTAACTCTTCGAAGGATTGCTGCCGATCGCCACGATCAGGCGGTCGAACATTTCCAGCCCGCGCTGGATCATCCAAAGGTGACCGTTGGTAGGTGGATCAAAGGAACCGGCGTAAACCGCAGTGCGCATGGCGGCACCGTAAAGGCGAATTCAGACGACCGGAACCCTAATTTCGAGATGAAAAAACAATTCACGCGAATTTTCCACGCGGATTTTGACTTCCGTCCGCGAGACGGGTAGAGACTCCCTCACCCGGCGCCTGTAGCTCAGCTGGATAGAGCACCCGCCTTCTAAGCGGGCGGTCACTGGTTCGAATCCAGTCAGGCGCACCACTCAGACGACAGCCTCCTCATGCCAGCGCCCGGACATGCGCCAGCGCGGCCGACGCCAGGCCCTCCGGGTTGTAGCCACCTTCGAGCGCGGAAACCAAGCGACCGCCGCACCATTTCCTGGCCAGCGCCCTGCTCCGCCGGGTCATCTCCGCGAATGTTTCGTCCGTCCAGCGCAGTCC
>JBIHZT010000567.1:0-2985 GCA_044240265.1 Luteolibacter sp.
GCTCGCCCGACCGCGCCGTCATCATCGTCACCCACGACAACCGGATCTTCTCCTACGCCGACCGCATCGCCCGCATGGACGACGGCGAGATCGTCGAGGTCACCGAGCAAAGCCACCCGCAACCACCTCATTTCATTCACGAACACGCGCATGGATGAGAAAGTTGAGAGTGGATGGTTGAGAGTTGAGAGAAAGATCCAATCTCCCGCTTATTCCATCTTCCAACTCTCAACCCTCAACTTTCAACCCTCAACTATCTGATGAACTTCTTCTCACAACTCCTCCGCTACGGCTCCATCGCCGCCGCCATGTTCGGCGTCGTCGCCATCGTGCTGGTCTCCCGCACCCAGGCGGAGCGCCAGATGCCGCCGCCCGGTGATCCGCCGGTCATGCCACCGCAGAAACCCTACGCCCACGCGGTCGCCGCCACCGGCATCCTTGAAGCGTTGAGCGAGAATGTCGCCATCGGCGTTCCCCTCCCCGGCCTCGTCACCGAAGTCTTCGTCAAGGTGAACGACGCCGTCAAAAAAGACCAACCGCTGCTGAAACTCGACGACCGCGACCTCCGCGCCGAGCAGCTTTCCACCCAGGCCCAACAGGAGATCTCCCGCGCGCAAATCACCGTCAGCGAAGCCCAGCTCGCCAAGTTGGAATCCCAGCTCGCCCGCCTCGAAGCCGTGACCGACAGCCGCGCCGTCAGCCGCGATGATCTGGAAAACCGCAAGCAGGACGTCGCCGTTTCCCAAGCCCAGCTGGTCTCCGCCAAGGCCCAGCTCGCCGCTTCCGAAACCTCGCTCAAGCGCATTTCCCTGCTCATCGAGCGCCTGACCGTCCGCGCCCCGCGCGACGGCACCATCATCCAGGTCAACGTCCGCGCCGGCGAATACGCCGCCACCTCACCCAAGACTCCGGCGATGATTCTGGGAGAAACCGGCAAGCTCCAGGTCCGCGCCGACATCGACGAGCAGAACGCCACCCGCATCCGCCAGGGCCAGCCGGCCTACGGCTATCTCAAGGGCGATCCCGCCATCACCTTCCCGCTCGAGTTCATCCGCATCGAGCCCTACGTCATTCCCAAGGTCTCGCTAACAGGATCCAGCACCGAGCGCGTGGACACCCGCGTCCTGCAAGTCATCTACTCCCTCTCCCGCCCGGTCGATCCACCGCTTTACGTCGGGCAGCAGGTCGACGTATTCATTGAGGCACCCGAACGCATCAAGTAATCATGAAACACTTCCATCTGCTCCTGCCCGCCGCGTTCGCCCTGTCTTCGTGCATGGTCGGCCCGGATTTCCAGCTCCCGGGCCTCACCGGCGGCTCGAAGTGGAAGGAATCCAAGACCACCTCCCCCACCCGCCTGCCAGACAACTGGTGGCGGCTTTTCAACGACCGCGAACTCACGCGATTGGTGGACCGCGCGCTCGCCGCGAACAACGACCTGGCCGCCGCCAAATCCCGCGTGGATACCTCCCGCGCCCTCGTCGGCGTGGACCGCGCGAAACTTTTTCCCACCCTCGACCTCAACGGCTCGGCTGGCACTTCCCGCAGCTCCGCCGACGCCCTGCGCGGCAATCTCCCGCCCGGCGCGAACGTCGATCTGCAATCCGAGCGCTACCGCAGCACCTTCGATCTCGCCTACGACCCCGATCTCTGGGGCCGCAACAAGCGCGCCATCGAAGCCTCGTCCGCAGAAGCCGCCGCGGCCGAAGCTCTGCTCGACTCCCTGCGCCTCGGCGTCGCCACCGAGGTCGCCCGCCAGTATTTCCTCCTCCGCGGACTCGATGCGCAGGAAATCGTCCTCCAAGGCACCTTGAAAAGCCGCCAGGACGCGCTCGACATCCAGAAATCCAAGACCGACGCCGGCCTCACCGACGGCCTCGGCACCAGCCGCGCCCGCACCGAAGTGGAACTCGCCGAGAACGATCTCGGCATCGTCCAGCGCCAGCGCGGCTCGGCGGAACACGCGCTCGCCGTGCTTTGTGGCACCGCCCCGTCGAGCTTCTCCGTCACCCGCCGCGCCTCGGAAAGCGCCCTGCCCGTCATCCGCCCCGGCCTTCCGGCGGATGTCCTCAACCGCCGCCCTGACGTGCGCGCCGCCGAGCAGGAACTCCGCGCCGCCAGCGCCAGGATCGGCGTGGCGGAATCCGCGTTCTATCCGAATTTCGCGCTCAGCGCCGGCGGTGGTTTCGAGTCCATCGACATCGCCCGCTTCCTCAACTGGGAAAACCGCGTGCTCTCGCTCGGCGCCGGCGTCGCCGCGCCGATCATCGACGGCGGCACCAACAAGGCGAACTATCAGGCCGCCCGCAGCCGCTACGACGAAGCGCTCGCCAAATACCGCCAGGCCCTGCTCATCGCCCTCCGCGAGGTGGAGGACGCGCTCGTCGATCTCAAAGGTCTCGCCCGCTCCCGCAACGCGCTGGAACTCGCCCGCAACAGCTCGCAGGAAACCCGTCGGCTCTCCCAGGAGCGCTACGACAAGGGCCTGACCAGTTATTTCGAAGTGGTCGATGCCGAGCGCGAGGTGCTCCGCGTCCAGCTCGTCCTCAGCCAGCTCGACGCCCAACAGCGCATCACCCTCGCTGCCCTCGCCAAAGCGTTAGGAGGGGGATGGAGCGGTAAATAGCTCCAGCCGTTGAGAGCTCACGGATCCGCCGCGTCAAGCGCTCGCGGCGACTGCGGCGAGGTGCTCCGGCGTCGTCCCGCAGCAACCGCCGACGATGGAAATCCCGATGCCGCGAAGTTTCCGCGCGAGCTCGGCCATGTCTCCGGGAGTGGCATCGTAACGGATCTCGCCGTCGATCATTTTAGGCGCGCCCGCATTCGGTTGTAGAATGGTGGGACGCCCGCCGGCGGCGGCGACGATTTGTTGGCCGAGTTCGAGATAATCCTCCAATGACAGATCAGTGCCGCAGTTCGCTCCGGCGATGGAAGCACCGGCATCGAAGGCGGCGCGAATGGCGTCGGCGACGGTGGTTCCCATCA
>JBIHZT010000568.1:0-2984 GCA_044240265.1 Luteolibacter sp.
CCGAGCTTGAGCGCCATCATGAGCAACACGGCGACCTGGCAGGTGAAGGCCTTGGTGGAGGCGACGGAAATCTCGGGACCCGCGTGCAGATAGACTCCCCTGCCCGTCTCGCGGGCGATGGTGGAGCCGACAACGTTGCACAAACTCATGACGAACGCGCCTTTTTGATTCGCTTCTCTCACTGCGGCCAGCGTGTCGGCGGTTTCGCCGGACTGGGAGATGGCGACGACGAGATCGCGGCTGCCAAGGATGGGGTTCCGATAGCGGAATTCGGCGGCTTGCTGGACCTCGGCGTGGATGTCGGCGAGGTCCTCGAAAGCGTATTCACCGACGAGCCCGGCGTGCAGCGAGGTGCCGCAGCCAATGAGGACCACGCGGTTGAGCTCGGCGAGTTCGCGCGGCGAGGTGCCCATGCCGGCGAGCACCGAGGAACCGAGGTCGAAGTCGAGGCGGCCGCGGATGGCGTTGCCTAACGAATCCGGCTGCTCGTGGATTTCCTTGAGCATGAAATGTTCGTAACCGCCCTTCTCGGCGGCGGCGGCGTCGAGGCCGAGCTCGGCGATCTCGCGGGTGACCGGGACGTTGTTGAGATCGCGGATGTCGACGGAATCGGCGGTGACAATGGCGATGTCGTTGTCGTCCAGATAGATCACACGCTGGGTGTGCGCGACGATGGCGGAGGCGTCGGAAGCAATGATGGTCTCGCCGTCACCCACACCGATGACGATGGGGCTGCCGCGGCGGGCGGTGATGATCTTGTCCGGCTCGCGGGATGATAGAACGGCGATGCCGAAGGTGCCGTTCACCTGATGGAGCGCGTCGCAGACGGCTTGGAAGAGGTCGCCCTTGTCGCAGTCGCCGATGAGATGGGCGAGGACTTCCGTATCGGTCTCGGAGTAGAAGTGATGGCCTTTTCCCTCGAGCCGGGCGCGGATGGCGCGGTAGTTTTCGATGATGCCGTTGTGGACGAGCGCGATGTCGCCGGACTGGTCGAGGTGCGGGTGGGCGTTGACCTCTGTGGGCGGGCCGTGGGTGGCCCAGCGGGTGTGGGCGATGCCGGTGGAGGCGCGCTGGAAAAGCGCGGGATCCCAATCGGCGTGGGCCTTGTCGCTGAGCTTGGCGACTTTTCCAGGCGACTTGGAGACGAGCACGCGGTCGTCGTCGAGGATGGCGACTCCCGCCGAATCATAGCCGCGGTATTCGAGGCGACGCAGTCCGTTGATGAGCACGGTGGCTGCATCCGCATTTCCGATGTATCCGACGATTCCGCACATATTAGATTTGAGATTTGAGATTAGAGATTTGAGGTTGGATATCCTGCTGGACGATTTCTCCGGGCCGCGTGGTGGTGTGGGGGCCGAATTTGCGACCGGGGTAGATGGAAGTGTTGATGCCGGTGTGAACTCCGTCGCCGATGATGGTGCCGAACTTGCGGCGACCGGTGTCGATGAGCACGCCATGAACCATGGAGTGGTGGTTTTTCCCGTCGTGGCGAAGGTTCGACGTGGTTGTGCCGGCGCCGAGGTTGACCTTTTCACCGAGCACGGAGTCGCCGATGTAGGAGAGGTGGCCGACGTTGGTGTTCGATAGAATCAGGCAGTTCTTGATTTCGACGGACTGGCCGATGTGGCACTTGTCGCCGATGGTGGTATTGCCGCGGATGTAGCAGTTCGGGCCGATCTTGCAGTTCTCGCCGATGACGACGTTTCCCTCGATGAAGACGCCGGGAAGGATGCGACTGCCGTGGCCGAGATGGAGTGTGCCCTCGACGACGGCGGACGGGTAGATCTCACCGTGGATGGAGTCGCCGGTGAGGACGGAGACGTAGAGCTCGTTCGCGCGGAGCAGGTCCCACGGGTAGCGGATGATGAAAGAGGACTCGGCGGGGAAGGTGCTGGAAAGGTCCGGTGCGCTTCCTTTCCAGGCGAGCGGGGTGTTTTGGGAATCGACGAGGGTGGACTTTTCGCTGATCAAAAAGGCGGCGACGTCGGCGGGGTCGAGCCATGCGTGGGGAGCACAGGCAGGAATGCCTGTGTCACGGTGGTGCTGGACGAGCGGGATGTTGGCAATGGGGAAATCCTCGATTTTCCGGGTGGCTGAGAGCGGCCAACAGTCTGATGGATCGAACGACATGGGCGGCTAGTGTCCGATTTCCTCGTGGATGGCGGTGGAGAATTTGCTGACCCAGGAGGTGACTTCGGCAAGCTCGCGGTGTTCGACGAGCACGCGGATTTTGTTCTCGGTGCCGGAGTAACGGATGAGGTGGCGGCCGCTGTCGCCGAACTCGGCGGTGGCTTCGAGCATGAGTTTTTGGAGCTTGGGCAAAGTTTCCAGAGGCGGCTTGGAGGGCACCGGCATGTTGGCGAGCTGGGTTGGATACTCGTGCATGATGGCGGCGAGCTCGGCGAGCGTGGCCTTGCGGGCTATCATCATGCGCAGGACTTGAAGGGCGCTGAGGATGCCGTCGCCAGTGGTGACGTGGTCGCCGAAAATGAGATGACCGGAATTTTCGCCACCAAAGGAGTAGCCGTTTTTCCGCATGCACTCGATGACGCTGCGGTCGCCGACGGCGGTGGTTTCCACCTTGATGCCGTTTTCCTTCATGGCCTCGATGAGGCCGAGATTGCTCATGACGGTGGCGACGAGGGTGTCTTTTTTGAGCTTGCCCTGCTCTTTCAGGCCGATGGCGCAGAGGCCGAGGATGCGGTCGCCGCTGACGACCTGGCCGCTGGCGTCGGTAAAGATGACGCGGTCGGCGTCGCCGTCGAAGGAAATGCCGAGATCGGCCTTGTGCTTGCGGACGAGTTCACCAGCGGCTTCCGGGTGGAGCGCGCCGCAGCCGTCGTTGATGTTGAGGCCGTCCGGCTCGTTGCAGACAGTGATGACTTCCGCGCCGAGTTCCTTGAAAATGAGCGGGCCGATGAAGTAGGCGGCGCCGTTTCCGCAATCGACGACGATTTTCAGGCCGTGGAGGGAAATATTGT
>JBIHZT010000067.1:0-10544 GCA_044240265.1 Luteolibacter sp.
GAGCGCTTCGCCAACGAAGCCTTCCGCCAGCGGCTCAAGCGCCTGCCCATCCAGCTTGCCGCCATCGACGAAGCGCACTGCATCTCCGAGTGGGGCCACAATTTCCGCCCGGACTACCTCAAGCTCGCGAGAATCTGCCGCCGCCTGAAGGTCCCGCGCGTCCTTTGCCTGACCGCCACCGCCACGCCCAAGGTCGCCCGCGACATCCGCAAGGCCTTCCGCATCGCCACTGCCGACCACGTCCAGCTCAGTTTCCATCGCGCGAATCTCGATCTCCGCGTCACACCCTGCACCGCTGCCGAGAGGAAAAACCTGCTGTTGGAAAAACTCGCCGCCGTCGATGGCCCCGCTGTCGTTTACGTCACCCGCCAGGAAACCGCCGAGGAAGTCGCCACTTTTCTTGCGAGGAACGGACTCTCCGTGCGCGCCTACCACGCCGGGCTGCCCGCCGAGTTCCGCGCCGACGCGCAGAGTTCCTTCATGGCCGGCGACACCCGCGTCATCGTCGCCACCATCGCCTTTGGCATGGGCATCGACAAATCCAACATCCGCGCCGTCTTCCATTACAACCTGCCGAAAAGCCTCGAAAACCACACCCAGGAAATCGGCCGCGCCGGCCGCGACGGGCTGCCTGCGATCTGCGAGATGTTAGCCTGCGGTGACGACCTAACCGTGCTCGAGAATTTCATCTACTCCGACGCGCCGTCGCCCCGAGCGTTGGGAAATCTCATCGACCGCGTGCTGCGCCTCGGCTCCGTGTTCGACGTCTCGCCCTACGAGCTCTCCACCATCTGTGACATCCGCCCCGGCGTGGTCGCCACCGTGATGACCTATCTGGAAATCGACGGCATCATCGAGGCCACCGGCACTTTTTACGCCACTTACCGCGCCAAGTTGCTCAACAAGGAGGAAAAGATCCTCGCCGGCCGCGCCCCCGCCGAGCGCAAGTTCATCCAGCGGATCCTCGCCGCCGGTGAGATGAAACGCTGGTGGCTCTATTTCCAACCGACTCTCCTCGCGGAAAAGTTCAACTGCCCGCGCGACAAGATCGTCTCCGCCCTCAACGGCCTGCAATCCGCCGGCGACATCATCCTCAGCGTCTGGGGCGTCCGCCATGGCTACAAGCTCAAGAAAGACCCCGGAGATCTCAAACAGCTCACCGCCGCCCTCGTCGAAAAATTCCAATCCCGCGAGCAATCCGACCTTGACCGTCTGCGCCAGGTCCTCGGTCTATCCGCCTACCGCGGCTGTCTCACCGGCTATCTCACCAAGCACTTCGGCGAGACCCTCAAGGAACCTTGCGGCCACTGCGACCGCTGCCGGGGAGTTCCGGCCAAGACCATCAAACGCCCCAAATTCCGCCGCGTGACCGATGAGGAAATCGCCTTGGTTAGAAATCTCGTCGATGAAAAACACGCCGCGCTCAACACACCGCGGCAGCTCGCCCGTTTCCTTTGCGGCATGGCCAGCCCCGCCGCCACCCGGGCGAGACTGACGCGGAACAACGCCTTCGCGCTGCTCGCGGATCTGCCATTTTCCGAAGTGCTGGCCATCGCCGAGGCCGCATGATTTACGGTGAGGATGGCCGCGCCCATCGTCATCCGTAAGGCCGCAACCGACCGCTCATCCGACGCAAGCAGCCGTTAGCCGGTTCTTCGGAAATCGCCCATGTTCCGCGGCGTCATGCAACGCCACATCCCGTTACTCCTTCTCGCCAGTGCCTCCATCGCCCTGGCTGCCGCTCCTGAAGCCGATCGCCACGCCATCCTCGCGATGGCTGGAAATTTCAAGGTCACCTTCGACTTCCAGGAAACCGCCGTCATCGCTCCGGACTATCCCACCGTCAGCAAGCCCTATCATGAGGAAGCCATCGAGGTGGTCAGCGTGGCTGAGGACACGCCGGAGCGCATCACGCTCCAGCATTTGTTAGTCGTCGGAAAGCCGGAGAAGCCACGCGTCATCAAGCATTGGGCGCAGGTCTGGACCTGGCAGGACACCCGCATCCTCGACTATGCGGGCAGCGACGGGAGTGATGTCTGGCAGCGGCAAACCGTCGCCGCCGCCCAGGCGAGCGGCCGCTGGTCACAGCTCGTCACGAGCGTGGACGACACGCCGCGTTATGAAGGCCTCGGCCGCTGGGTGCACGAGTCCGGCGAGTCCTCGTGGACCAGCGAGCCCACCCGCCGGCCGCTGCCACGGCGCGAGTATGAAGTCCGCGACGACTACGACTATCTGATCGTCACCAACCGGCACACGCTCACGCCGGCCGGCTGGGTCCACTCGCAGGACAACCGCAAGGTGGTGGACCGCGATGGGAAAAAATCGATCATCGCCCACGAGACCGGCCTGAACCGCTACACCCGCACCGACGACGCGCTCGCCGCCCAAGCGAGCGACTGGTGGAAGGAAAACGCCGTGGTCTGGAACACCATCCGCAATTTCTGGATCGATGCCGGCCAACAGGACGGGCCGGAATTCTCATATTTCACCAGCCTCGGCGGCGTCGGATTGAGCAAGAAATTCGACGAGTTGGAAAAAATCAAGCCCGCTCCAGACGCCGTCGTCGAGGCGCTCACGCCCTATCTCGCCGTTTCCCGCTGATACTTTTTAAACACCGCTCATGAAATCCGTTCTCTATCTACTCGCTCTTGCCGGACCCGCGTTCGGCGCCATTTCCTTCAGCCTGCCAGGGACTTCAGAGTCCGCGATCTGGACGCTGACCAGCGCCGCTCATCCCGGATTCAACAGCTTCGGAACCGCCGCGAATCCCTGGGCCTCGGCGGTGTCGCCCGATGCCGGGACGGCGGGTGCCGTTCTCAACAAGACAAGCGGTTCCGGCTACATCGGCGGCTCGTTCCTCTACACCGCGAGCACTGTGGGAAGCTTCGGCATTTCCGACAGCGCCCCGTTAGGATTCCTCAAGACCGTCGTTTTCCAAGGCGGGATCAGCGATCCTTTTGACTCGGTCGTGCTGAACTACAACGGCGGAACCCAGTCGCTCCCGGCGGGCTTTTCCGCCGTGGCGGCGGGGTCTCTCTATCCGAACCGCGCGTGGCAGTGGGATCTTTCCGGCATCCCGGGCATCACGAGTTATGAAATCCTCATCTCGGGACATTTTGCCGCTACCTCCATCTCGGTCACGGCGGGGGATTCGTTTGTGCAGGTGATTCCGGAGCCATCCGCAGTCCTGCTGGGAGCCGCGGCACTTGGAATCACACTCACCCGCCGCCGCCGTGCTTGAGTTGAGATTTTCCATACCATTGGGGGTTGCGCTGTGGTTCGGTGCCGCCGCCGCCCACGCCGGCGGCACCGGGCCCTTCACCGCGACCGCGCCGGAGCCGGCCGGGGACCGATGGATGTATTCCAACAATCCGACGCCGGGCTCCCGCGCGACGGCGTCCACCTTCTCGTTCCTGCCATCCACCGGAGTGGACGACCGCTTCGGCCAGTTCATCATCAAGTTCGACACCGTCGCGGCAGGCATTCCCGCCGGGCTGGGGGCGGAGAACTATGAAATCCAACGGCTGCGGCTCACTGCGGTTTACGCGTCTTCTGACAGCCTGCCGTATGATCCCACGGAAGATCCGTTAGCCTCGTTCGTTCCCGCCGCCACGCTGGCGGATCCCGACGCGGGCCGGCCGCTCGAACTCCACGGCACCGCCTTCCGCGGCGGTTTCACGGCGGACACGTTTCAGGAAACCTCGCCTTACGGCAGTCGCAACGCGTTCGCCTCCGGCTTCGACGCGGCCGGTGCCGCGCGGGATGTCAGCAACAACGTGACGCTCGGCTACGAAAGTCATTCGTGGGCGATCGGGCAAATTTCAACGGCGGGCGGGGTGGCTCTGGAGCCTGGCGAAATCATTCCGGTGTATGCCCGCATTGGCTTTGAAATCAATCTCGGCATGCCGGGCGTGGCCGACTACGTGCGCCAAGGGCTGCATCAGGGGTTTCTCTGGTTCACGCTCAGTTCCTTCCACCCGGTCAGCGGGCCGGGCAGCGGTGGATTTCCCGCGTATTTCACCAAGGAGCATCCGGAGCAGGCGATCTATCATGATGTGGCGCCGACTCTGGAAACGGAATACTCGCTGCCACTGCGCATCGCCGCCTTCCAACGGGATCCGGCGGGGAGCACCGGCCTGACTTGGAATGGTTCGCCCGGATTCCAATACGTCGTCGAGGGTTCGGTGGATCTGGAATCCGGCGTTTGGTCGCCGCTCGGCACCTTCACCACCGCCACTCCGGCCGCTCTCCACTGGAGCGGAAACAGTTCTCCATCCCGCGCGTTCTTCCGTATCGCCCGCACTCCGCTGCCATGAAAAAACGTAACTCCGGATTCACCCTGGTCGAAATGTTAGTGACGGTTTCCATCATCGCCGCGCTCGGCACCCTGACCGTCACCGGCGTGCGCAGCGCCCGCGGGAAGGCGAGGACCGTCGTGGAAATCAACGCCGCGCGCAACCTCATCACCGGATACCTTGGACATGCTGCGGAAAACAACGGCCGGGTGCTGCCGGGCTATCAGAACGATCCCACCGCGACCAATCTCGAGGGCGAGCTTCTATCCGATCCGATGAACGCCCGCTATCCGTGGCGGCTCGCCCGCAGCGTGCCGGGCGTGAAGGGCGTGCTGCTCTACAACGGCACCGAGTCCGCGCTCGAATCGGAAAACCGCGACTACCTCGTCAGCGTGCATCCGAATCTCGGGCTCAACGCCACGCTCGTGGGCGGCCACTTCGGCAGCGGCAGCCCGCTCGCGCCGACGCCGCGTATCATCGACGCTTACGGGAAATTCTATCTGAGCCACCTCGCCGAGTCGGACGATCCGGGCAAGCTGGTGGTCTTCACTTCCGCACGCTCGGGGGAGGGGAGGCCGGGCTATTTCGAAGTGCGGCCGCCGAAACTAACCGGGCCGGTGTGGCGCGCGGGGAAATTCACGGATGACGGTCCTGCATCGGCGCACGGCTTCGTGGATTTCCGCTGGGGCGGCAAGGCGGTGGCGGTGATGCTCGGCGGAAACGTGGAGCTGCTCGATGAGCCGCAGCTCCGCGACATGCGCCGCTGGTCGCACCAGGCGGCGCGGGCGAATGAGGCGGATTTCACGATCCGGCGGGCGGAGTAGGCGGATGTTGCCGGTTGCGATGCTCCTGTGCAGGGTTTTTAAAATCGTCATTGTTTTCACAAATGGATGCGCAGGCCAAAGCCTAGGGCTGCCCGGAACTCTCTCAAACCCACGGCGCGGCGGACTCGCCGGAATCCCAGTACCTCGGCACCGCCATCGCCGATGTTCCCGAACTGTTCCGCAGGGCAAACCCCGTCACTTACATTTCGAAAGAGGACCCGCCCTTCCTGCTGCAGAAGGGAACCGAGGATTGCATGGTGCCATTTGCGCAATCCGAATTGCTCGCCGAGGCACTGAAATCCGCAGGACTGAGAGTGTCGTTCGACAAGATCGAAGGTGCCGGACATGGTGATATGGGCAGCCCGGTTCCGCGGTTTTTGGCTGCGGAAAACATCGGGAGGGTGCTTGAGTTCGCGCAAGAGGTGTTCGCGAAGCGTTGACTGGGTTTCAACCGCGTTTCCGACCGAGCCATTTGCTCGGCGACTCGCCGGTTTCCTCGCGGAAGGCTTTGGCAAAATGGCTGAGGCTCTGGTAGCCGACTTCCAGGGCGACCTCGGTGACGTTCATTTTTCCGGAGTCGAGGGCCTCGCACGCGCGCTCGATTCGCAGGCGCCGGAGATGGCGCTGGAGTGTGCTGCCGGTCTCCGCGCTGACGCGGCGCGACAGGTGGTGCGGGGCCACGCCGACCTCCTTGGAAATGGCGGTGAGGTCGAGCGGTTGGTCGAGCCGCTCGCGTAGCAGATGGATGGCGCGTTTCACCGGATCCCGGTCGCGGAGGGTGGCGCAGAAGCCGCCGCCGTCGCCGGATCTGCTGCGAAAGAGGCGGACTGCGGCCCATTCCAGGACGCGGGCCTCGGCGAGCAGGCGGCTAGGGCCGGATTCGCGGGCGGCTTGGGCGAGGGCCTCGCAGAGGTCGCGCTCCCAGACGCCCATCAGGCCGCAAAAGGCGATGGAACCGCCGTCTTTGAGCCATTTTGCGAGTTCTGGTTGGAGCCAACCGGTATTTTTCCCGAGCCGGTCGCGCAGCCATTCGCGGGAAATCACGACGACTTCGAGCGTGTGCATTCCGGGGTAGCGGACGCATGACCAATCGCCCGCCTGGCCGCCGCCGGTCATGGCATACATGCCGGGTTTGAGGATGAACCGGTCGTTCTCGCCCCACACGAGACCACTGCCTTCGCGGTTGAGCCAGAGCCAGATCGCGCCGCCGGACGAGACGTTCCAGCGCCATCCGCCGGAGGTAATCCGGCCGGTCACGCGTCCGCAACGCAGGTCGTTTCCCTCGCCCCACCAGATTTTGGCGGTGGACTTTTCCGGGTTTCCCGAGGGACTGGATTCGCTCACGCAATGGTTTATTGCGAATTGATCTCAATTGGCAAGTTTTTCGAGTCAGGAAATCGGTTGTCAGTGTGGACGGGCGATCCCAAGCTCTCCCTTGCCGAGCTGTTTTCGGCGCCATTTCATGATCATCCTCATCAAGCTCGCCCTCGCCCTTTTTCTCATCGCCTGGTCGGGAGTCGGGCTATGGATGCTGGTGAAATATGATTCCCTGTTCGGGCTGCACAAAGATGACCCTTCGGAGTCCTCCGGAGCCCGGGCGCTCAACGTGACGCAGGTGGTCTCGGTGTGGTTCGGCTTCTTCGCGGTGGCGTTCTATTTTCTGATCCGCTGAACTCAGGCGTGTGGCGTCGGCTCGCCCTTGAGGCGGTGGATGACCACGGGGACGATGAAAATCAGCAGGGTGAGGACCGAGGTGCCGAGGTCGAAGTATTTGCTGGCGAGGAAGTCGTGGATGAGATTTCCCTCAGGCAGGAAGTGCCGGGGGACACTCAGCACGAGCTTCACGCCGAGCACGGCAATGACGATGAAGGCGCAGGTTTCGAGGAAATGGTAGCGCTGCATGAGCTTCACGAAGCCTTGTGCGGCGAAGCGCATGGCGAGGATGCCGAGGAAAACCCCGGTGCAGACGAGCACCAGCTTCGAGGGCATCGGGTAGTTTTTCACGTAGGCGATGGCGGCGACGACGTTGTCGATGGAGAACGCGAGGTCCATGACCTCCACCGCGGCGACGGTGGCCCAGAACGGTCCGAGCAGGCCGATGGTGCAGCGGTAGAGCAGGTTTCCCTCCGTTTCCACGGCCTCGACGCCTTCTTCGATGACGGATTCATGGCGGGAAAAGTGGCTCCACGCGAGCCAAAGCAGGTAAAGCCCGCCGAGCGGCTCCAGCCACCAGATGGTGATGAGCCACGCGGCGAGCGCGAGGCAGAGGCCGCGGAAAGCGTAGGCTCCGATGATGCCATACTTCAGGGCCTTGCCGCGTTGGTGTTCGGGCAGGCGCATGACCATGGTCGCCAGCACGGCGGCATTGTCCACCGACAGCACGCCCTCAATGATGACGAGAATGAGGATGACCATGAGTCCGGCGGCGGGATCGGGTCCGAGAATGTTGTAAGTCCAGTCCATGGGGTTCCGGCCGGACGCTGGGTGACACATCCGCCGCTGGCAACGGGAAATTGTCCCGGGGTGGATTAAATAACACTCTCGGTGGCGAATCAAAATCCCACTCCACCCGAGTGCGACCCGGATCCATTGGATCCGCGCTTTCTCCGGCTGCGTTTCGAGCGTGAGTAGCCGCCGGATGTCGATTCTTGGGGGCATCCCGTTTCCCGCCCTTGCGTCCCGCGTGGCAACCGTTTAGGACCCCCGAAACAATTTTTCCCATGGCAGCCGACTACACCGAAGACGACATCAAATCACTCGATTGGCGCGAACACATCCGCATGCGCCCCGGCATGTATATCGGCAAGCTCGGGGATGGCTCCTCGCCCGATGACGGCCTCTACATCCTGCTCAAGGAGGCGGTGGACAATTCCATCGACGAGCACATCATGGGCCACGGCAAGGAGGTCAAGGTCACCATCGACGAGGAAGGCCGCGTGGAAGTCCGCGACTTCGGCCGGGGGATTCCGCTTGGAAAGCTTTTCGACTGCGCCGCCCAGATCAACACCGGTGCGAAATACGACAGCGAGGCGTTCAAGAAATCCGTGGGCCTCAACGGCGTCGGTATCAAGGCGGTCAACGCGCTTTCCAACTTTTTCGAAATCCAAGCGTGGCGCGACGGCGAGACCAAGGCGCTCGAGTTCTCCAAGGGCCAGCTCACCCTGGACATGAAGAACCCGAAGCGCGACGACGGCCCGAACGGCACCCGTCTCGCCTTCGAGCTCGACCGCACGATTTTCCCCGCCAAGGCGAAATTCAAGGAAGCGTTCGTCGAGAAGATGTGCCGCTACTATTCCTATCTGAATCCGGCGCTCACCATCAATTTCAACGGCAAGAAGTTCCGCTCGAAGGACGGCCTGCTGGATCTGCTGCGCGAGGAAATGGAAAACGAGGCGCTCTATCCGCCGATCCATCTGGTCGGCAAGGACATTGAAATCGCCTTCACCCACACCCCCGAGAGCGGCGAGGAATACTATACCTTCGTCAACGGCCAGAACACCTCGCAGGGCGGCACCCACCTCGCCGCGTTCCGCGAGGCGCTGGTCCAGGTCATCCGGGGCTTCTACAAGAAACAATACGAGCCGTCCGACATCCGCGCCGGCATCGAGGCCGCCGTCTGCGTGCGGATCATCGAGCCGGTGTTCGAGTCGCAGACCAAGACCAAGCTGGGCTCCGCCACCGTCGAGCCGGGCGGCGAGTCGCTGCGCACCTTCATCGGGAATTTCCTCAAGACCAATCTCGACAACTATCTGCACAAGCACCCGCAGGTCGCCGAGGCGATCCAGAAGCGCATCCTCTCCGCCGAGCGCGAGCGCAAGGACCTCAAGGGCATCCAGAAAATCGCCCGCGAGCGCTCCAAGCAGGCGAAGGTCCATAACAAAAAACTCCGCGACTGCCGCGTCCGCTACGACAGCAAGCACAAGCGCCGCGAGGAATCCACGCTCTTCATCACCGAGGGCGACTCCGCCTCCGGTTCCATCACCAAGAGCCGCGACGTGGAGACGCAGGCCGTTTTCTCGCTCCGCGGCAAGCCTCTCAATACCTTCGCCCTGCCGCGCAAGATCGTTTACGAAAACGAGGAGTTCGCCCTGCTCCAGGCGGCGCTCAACATCGAGGACGGCATCGAATACCTGCGCTATAACAAAGTCGTCATCGCCACCGATGCCGATGTGGACGGCATGCACATCCGGCTTTTGCTTCTAACGTTCTTCCTCCAGTTCTTCCCGGAGATGATCCGTGACGGCCACTTGTGGATCCTGCAAACCCCGCTCTTCCGCGTCCGTAACAAGAAGGAAACCATCTACTGCTACGACGACGACGAGCGCAAGAAAGCCATGGCCAAGCTCGGCAAGGCCGTCGAGATCACCCGCTTCAAGGGCCTCGGGGAAATCTCGCCCGACGAGTTCAGCTTCATGATCGGCCCGGACATGCGCCTCGACCACGTCGAGTATGAAGAAGGCAAAGGCGTGAAGGAACTGCTGGCGTTCTACATGGGCAAGAACACCCCCGACCGACAGGACTTCATCATCGAGAACCTGCGCGAGGACGTGGACAAGCAGGTCCAAGTGGCGGTGGCGTGACCCTAAGGAGTCGCCACACTCTTGTGGTGCTGGCGAATGCGGTGCCTTTGAATCGTGCGAAGCTCTTCGCAAAGCCAGTTCATTCGCATCCACGACAAGAGTGTCATGGCTCCCGCTGTCGACTCAGTCGCCGATGCGGCGAAGAGCTTTGCGCAGAGGTCCGGCGGGCACTTCCTTCTTCGGCGGGGCGACCACGTCTTTCAAAAGCGTGTGATAGCGCTCGCTGCTGGTGGCTTTGCCGATTTTGGTGGTGCCTTGGTTGCAGGTGACCTGCCATTCCTCCAGGGTTTCCTCGATCTTGCGGTTCTGCCACTCGACTTCGCTGAGCTCGATTTTGCCGAGGTCGAGAGTGAGTTTTTCGTTGGGCTTCATGGCGGGAAGCTTGATCTTGCCGAGCGGTTCCCGGACGACGATTTGCTTTTGGTTCCTGGTCCGCTCGACCAATACGTCGCCGGCGAGCTCGGACTCGGCGACGGAGGCCGGGGAGGTGTTCACGATCTCGACGCGGAGGGCCACGGTCTTCGTCCGGGTGCTGCCTTTTCGGCCGATCATGTCGCGGTCGGAGTCGAGCGTATGGCGCTTGACGGTGAGGCTGACGAGGGGCTTCTGCGGTTCGGCCGCAAGGGCTGGCGCGAGACAGGCAAGGGCGGCGGCGAGAAGCATGGGTAGAGTTTTCATCAGTGGCAGAAACTCCGTTTGGGGCCGGAAGTTGCGGATGTGACGGCTCAAAGCGCGGCGGCGATTTTTTCCAAACCCTGAAGCATGTGGGCGCGCGGGCAGCCGAAGTTGAAACGGATCCAGCCGGGCCAGCCGAAGTAGGCACCGTCGGATAGAAAGAGTCCGGC
>JBIHZT010000569.1:0-2977 GCA_044240265.1 Luteolibacter sp.
TACCGTTTACGTTTACCAGAAATGCAGCACCTGCCGCGACGCACTGAAATGGCTCGATGAAAAAGGCGTCGGCTATCAAGTGAAGGCGATCCGCGAGACACCGCCGTCGCCTGCGGAATTGAAATGCGCGCTCGATGCCTTCGGCGGCGATTTACGGAAAATTTTCAACACCTCCGGCATGGATTATCGCGCGCTCGGGCTCAAAGACCAGTTGCCCACGATGAGCGAATCGACTGCTTTCGGGATGCTTTCGAAAAACGGCAATTTGGTGAAGCGGCCGTTTTTAATCGGGCAGGGAAAGGTCTTGGTCGGATTCAAGGCGGATCAATGGCAGGCGACGCTGGTCTGATGGATTTCCGCGGCCGTCCCGGACACCGTCTGAAAACTCGCGAACTTCCCCGCCTTTGACTTGCGCCGGGGTCGCTTGGGCTCCATGGATGGGCATGGACCGCTGGTTTTTGATTGCCTCCACCTTGCTCGCCGCCGCTGGCGCGGCATGGGGGATGATTTCGGTCCACCGGGGCAGTCGCAGCCCCTGGACCGTGGCGTGGATCAGCGGCGCATTCCTTTGTCAAATCGGGTTTCTCTCGGTCCGCGGGCAGGCTCGGGCGGCTTGTCCGTTGACGGATTCCGGGGAAATCCTGGTGTTTCTGGCCTGGTCGCTGACTTTGTTTTACCTGCTGGTGGGTCCGGCCTACCGGATTTCCCTGCTGGGCGTTTTCACCGCGCCGGTGGTGGTGATTTTTCAGTCGCTGGCGTTGGTTCCCGGGACCTTGGCCGCCGACCCGCAGCGGGTCAGCGGCGGTAATCCCTGGCATGAGACGCACTCGGCCATGTCGGTGCTGGCCTACGGCGCGCTCGCCCTCGCAGCGGTGGCCGGGGTGATGTTTCTGGTGCTGGACAAGCAATTGAAGGAGCACCACCTGAAAAGCGGACTTTTCCGAAACCTGCCGCCGGTGCGGGAACTTCTTGTTTCCATGGAGCGGCTGCTGTGGCTTGGCGGGGTTTTGCTGACGGTCGGAATCGTCGCGGGATTCCTGATGCCGCACACCCAGTCGGCATGGGGTCACCTCATCGCGGCGGTCGCGGTGTGGGTCGCCTACTTGGTGCTGCTCGGGGTCAAGCAGGTGAGAGGGCTGACGGGCCGGCGCTTCTCGCTGTCGGTGGTGCTTTTATTCATCCTCTCGCTGGTCGTTTTTGCATTCGTCTGATGGAACTTCTCTGTCTCGGCCTCAATCACCGCACCGCCCCCGTGGAGGTGCGGGAGCGCTTTGCCGTGGGCACGCCAAAGCTGGGCGAGGCGTCGAATGAACTGGTCGCGCTGGCGGAAGCCTCCGAGGGGGTCGTCATTTCCACGTGTAACCGCACCGAGTTCTACCTCGTCGCGGAGAACGCCAGCCAAGCCTTCAAGCGGATCGAAATCAGGCTCGCGGAAAAGATCCAAGTGGACTCCAGCGTGGCCGCGCATTTCTACCGCAAGGAAAAAACCGAGGCCGCCCGACACCTCTGCCGGGTGGTCAGCGGGCTCGATTCCATGATGCTCGGAGAAACGGAAATTTTCGGCCAAGTCAAACAGGCTTATGGATCGGCGCTGGAATCCGGAGCCACCGGGGTTGTTCTAAACAAGGTTTTCCAACGAGCGTTTAGCGTCGGCAAAAAAGTCCGCACGGAGACTTCCATTCAGGAGGGCTCAACGTCCGTTGGAAACGTGGCGGTGGACTTGGCGGAGAAGATTTTCGGCCACCTGAAAAACAGCGAGGTCATGATCCTGGGAGCCGGCGAGATGAGCCGGATCACCGCGCAGAGCCTGGTGTCGCGCGGTGCGAGATCCATCTTCGTGGCGAACCGATCCTTCGACCGGGCGCAGGAACTCGCTGCGGAAATGGGCGGCAGCGCCGTGCGGTTCGACGACTGGCAAGGCGTGTTGGAGCGCGTCGATGTGGTGATTTCCTCCACCGGCGCGCCCCACGCCATCGTCATGCGGGCGGACGTGGAAAAAGCCCGCCGTGCGAGGAAATACCGACCGCTGTTTTTCATCGATATCGCCGTGCCCCGCGACATCGATCCGGCCGTCGGTGAAATCGAGGAGGTCTATCTTTACGACATCGACACGCTGGAACAATTGGCGGAAGAGGCGCGCACCCGCCGACAGTTACAGATCGAGCAATGCGAGCGGATCATCGACCTGGAGTTGGTAAAATTGAATCTGCCTGGGACCTGAGGTGATTTGTCAGCCCGGTTTGGCGTGTTCGTGATCGCAGAAAAGCCGGAAGCCATGTGTCATGACATCGCTGGATGTCAGCGCGTGACGCTCAGTCGCAGGAACCTGCTGCCGGGCGTGACCGGAATGCTGGCGGTGGTGGTGCCGCTTCCATCCGGTGAGAACGGGGTTGTGGTTCGCGATATGTGGGGGAATGGGGGATTCAAAGCGAATCCGCAGATGGGTTGTCACCCCCCCGGTCTCTCGGACGGACTATGGGTTTACGCGGGGGGGCGGCAATTCCTGTGCCGTTAGTAGGAGATGATGGCGTGGACCGGGTGGGGAACCAGCTTGCTGCGGCCTTGGAGAAAGCTCAACTCGATGAGCACGGAAATGCCGACGATGTTGGCTCCCAGTTCGTCCAAAAGCTTCACCGCGGCGGCGGCGGTGCCACCGGTGGCTAACAGGTCATCGACCAGCAGCACGGACTCGCCGGGTTTCACTGCGTCTTCGTGGAGCTCGACGATGGACTCGCCGTATTCGAGCGAGTAGGCGGTCTGGCGGGTTTTCCACGGGAGCTTGCCCTTTTTTCGTATGGGAACGAACCCGGCGCCGAGGCGGTCGGCGACGGCGGCGGCGAAGATGAAGCCACGGGCGTCGATGCCGACGACCTTGTCGATTTTCACGCCGCCGGTGGTTTCACACAGCAGGGAGATGGACTCGCGGAAGAGTTTGCCATCGGCGAGCACAGGGGTGATGTCCTTGAAGATGATTCCG
>JBIHZT010000570.1:0-2960 GCA_044240265.1 Luteolibacter sp.
GCCCAATGTGGAGGCACCGTCACGCAATCACATCTGGGTTTCCGGAACTTGGATCGACCAGGACGACCGCTATGCTTGGAGACCCGGCTACTGGGAACCCGGCCAGGAGAACTGGACTTGGATTCCCGCGCACTATCAATGGACCCGCCGCGGCTATGTGTTCATCGACGGCTACTGGGACTATGATGTCGACCGTCGCGGCGTGGTATTCGCGCCGGTGCGTTTCCAACGCGGCTATTATGACCGGCCGAATTTTTCCTACACACCCGTGATGGTGATCAGCCTGAATGTATTCGCCAACCACCTCTTCGTGCGTCCGAACTACGGGCACTATTATTTCGGCGACTATTATGCACCGAGATATCGCGATGAAGGATATTACACTTCGTTTTCCTATCGAACGGGACGCGGTGGCTATGATCCGATCTACGCGCAGAGCCGCTGGATCCATCGCGACGATCGGAATTGGGAACAAAACCGTCGTGAGAACTTCGATTACTATCGGGACAACGAGGACGCGCGCCCGCCGCATACCTGGGCCGCCATGCAGTCCCGCCCGGTGGACAGGCGTGGAGGAAAGCGTGACGACTATCAGCTCGCCGCTCCGCTCAACCAGTATGTTTCCAGTCCGAAGAGCGGCCAGCGTTTCGCGGCTGTGACTCCCGAGAGCCGCTCCAAGATCCTGGCGCAGCGCCAGCAAGTGCGTGAATTCAGCAAGGGACGCCAGCAGTTGGAAAATCGTCCCAATCCCCAGGCCGCGCAAGGTGCTGACAAGGTTGCCAGGGCCAGTCGCGAAAAACTCGCGAAATCGCCGGTCATGGCGAAGCGCGCCGAGCAGTTGTCCGGCCGCGATGCTCCGCCGAAACGTCTCGAACCGAAGGCATCTGAAATCCGTGGTGGAAAAGGCGCGGCTCTGAATGGCAACGCCGGAAAGAATCCCGACGGCGTCAATCAAGCTCGTCAGCTCAATCCGGACGCTCGCGGAGAGAACCGTGGGAAAAATGCCGAATCCGCCATCAAGCCAAAAGACAGTCCGGCGGGTCGCCCAGCGCAAGGACCCGACTCCAACTCGAAACGGAAAGACGGTGCTGATCCGAAATCCGCGGTTCAACCACAAGGACGTCCCGCCGCGAAGGCGGACGTGAAACCGGGCGGCAAGCCCGCCACCGACCCGCGCGGCAGGACCAATGAGCCGGCCCAACCGCAAAAACAAGCGGTGCCGCCTGCGCGCAAACCGCAGCCAGCTCAAAAAGCCGAACCCAAGCCCGAGCGCAAACCGGAACCGCAGACGACGCGCCAGCCACAACCGGGGCCACTTCAGAAAGCGGCGTCACAGGCGGACCGCAAGCCCGAGCCACAGCAACGTCAGAAAGCGGCGCCTCAGCCCGAGCGCAAACCGGAACCGCAGACGACGCGCCAGCCACAGCCGGAGCAACGTCAGAAAGCGGCTCCTCAGCCCGAGCGCAAGCCGCAACCGCAGACGACGCGCCAGCCACAACCGCAGCAACGTCAGAAGGCGGCTCCTCAGCCGGAACAACAAATCCAGCGCCAGGCCCAACCGCAAAGGCAGCAGACCGTCCAGCCCCAGCAAAACCGCCGGGCGGCCCCGACCCAAGTCGCACCCGGAGGCAAGAAAAAGCCGGGTGAGGAGGAAGAGGATCCCGCATCCAAGAAAGGCCGCTAATCTTCACCAATCAGCGCCCGTCCGGTGGGTCAAACCACCGGGCGGGCGCGTTTTTGTATCCGCCAAGCGGGTGGAGCCTTGCGGATGCGGGTTGCCGCCCGGCCAATCCGGTGCAAAGGTCGCCGCGCGCATGGCCCGTCAATACACTCTTCATCGCCCGCAGACCGTCGCGGCGTCTGGCATCGATTACGTGGCGGCGCTGAATGCCGAGCAATACGAGGCCGTTTCCTCGCCACCGGGGAAAGCGCTGGTCATCGCGGGAGCCGGCTCGGGGAAAACCCGCACGCTCACTTATCGGGTCGCCTGGCTGTTGGACCATGGCATCGAGGCGAAACAAGTGCTGCTGCTCACCTTCACCAACAAGGCGGCGCGGGAAATGATCGAACGCGTTAGAGAACTGGTGCCGCACGACACGTCCGACTTGTGGGCGGGGACCTTCCACTCCATCGGCAGCCGCATCCTGCGCCGGCATGCGGAGGATCTCGGTTTCAACCGCTCGTTTTCGATCCTCGACCGCGACGATCAGAAATCACTGCTCTCCTCGGTCATCGCGAACTGCGACATCGACACCAAACAACGGCGTTTTCCCAAGGCCGACGTGCTCGCCTCGATGTTCAGCCTCATCGAAAACACCGGCGCGACGCTGGAGGAGGTCATCGCCGCGCGGTACGATCATTTCTACGACTGGACGGAAAAAATCGAGCTCGTCCGCACCGGTTACATCGCGAAAAAACTGGAGACGAACTCGATGGATTTCGACGACCTGCTGGTGATGACCGTGCGCTTGTTCGAGGAACAGCCGGACGTGCTCGATCTCTATCAACAGAAATTCAAACACATCCTGGTGGACGAATACCAGGACACGAACTCGGTGCAGGGCCGGATGATCGACCTACTCGTCGGCAAGTCCAACAGCCTGATGGCGGTGGGGGACGACGCGCAGTCGATCTACTCGTGGCGCGGCGCGGACATGGAGCACATCCTCGGATTTCCGGTGCGCTACGCCGGTTCCAAGGTCTTCACCATCGAGACGAACTATCGCAGCGTGCCGGAAATCCTCGATCTATCCAACGCGGCGATCCGGGTGAACTCCGGCCGTTATGAAAAGGACCTGCGCTCGTCGCGGGAGGCCGCCGGGGCGAAGCCGGCGCTTGTTGCGCTGGACGATCCGCGCAGCCAGGCGGCGTTTGTCGCGCAGCGGATGCTGGAACTGCGTGACGAGGGAATCCCGCTCGAACAGATGGCCGTGCTCTATCGGGCGCATTTCCAGAGTCTG
>JBIHZT010000571.1:0-2957 GCA_044240265.1 Luteolibacter sp.
ACGCTTACCTCGAAGCAGGCGTTGCGGATGGAGCCGCTGCCGAGGCCATGCTTCGCACCGCTGGTTTGCTGAAGCCTGCCCAGCATGTCACGGACATGAGCGACGAGGATCTTGCCGCCGCATGGACGGTCCGCTTCGAAGTATTCCCGCCACTTGAAACGACCGCTTGAATCAATCACAACTCATCCACAGTCAACAAGTTACGGGTCCTAGGACACCGAGGGAGAAGGCAGTCGTCTGTCTCGAAGCGAAACGCTAGCGCCAGGATTTTTTAGGGGGGTGGGGTGGTGGTGGACAGCTAACAAAACGACAGTTTGAATTTCCATGAAAAAGAAGCCACACCGCCCGAAAACCAGCGACGATCTGCCCGACGCCTGCACGGAAGACTTCGCACTCCAGATGCTCGCCATGGACGATTCAAGCCGCGCCTGGTTGCGCCGGAAGCTCGCCAGCAACGAATTCGGCGGAGTCCGGATTTACAAGATTTCGCATGTCCTTTGGCTGGTTCTCGCCGTGGCGGTGAAGGGCAGAATCCCAATTGAAACAACCGATTGAAACGATTTGACATTATGACCATTTCCCACAATATCACGCCCATGAACTCGACCGCCCTGCCCGACGCCACCACCGAAAGCGCCGCGTTGCGCCTGCTGGACTGGCCAGCTTCCCGCCGGGGCGAACTCCGAAACCTTCTCCCGTCGATCCCGTCGGGCACCGGCCGCCTGTATCAGAAAAGCGCCGTCGAAGCCCTCGCCAAACGCGGACCATCCAAGCGCCGGGAAACCTCCAACCTTTTCACCCGCTGAAACCATGACCGCCACCCTTTCCCCACTCCGCCCAGGCGAAATGCTGCACCGCACCATTGACCTAGGCCGCGCCGCCGTGAACGCCACCGAGCGCACGGTAGAAATCGCTTTCTCATCCGAGGCACCCGTGGAACGGTATTTCGGTTCCGAGATTCTCGACCACTCCCCAAAATCTGTCCGGCTCGGAAGGCTGAACAACGGCGGAGCGGTCTTGGTTGAACATGATCGAAACCGCCAAATCGGCGTGATTGTTTCCGCTCGAATCGATGCCGACCGGGTAGGTCGTGCCGTGATTCGTTTCGGGAAAGGTCCGCTGGCGGAAGAGATCTTCCAAGACGTGAAGGATGGAATCCGCCGATTGGTTTCGGTGGGCTATCAGAATCACAAGATCGAAACCGAGTCGAAAACCGGCGGCGTGGAAGCTGTCCGTGTAGTCGATTGGGAACCGTTCGAAATCAGCATCGTTTCCATTCCTGCCGACCAAACCGTCGGAGTCGGCCGGGGTCTATCAGTTCCGACAAATTCTAATTTTTCAAACAAAGTGAACACCACTGAAACAACTATTGAACCGGCCGCCGCCGAGCGCAACCGGACCACCCGCATCATCGAATTGGCATCCGTGGCCGCCAGCCGGGGCATGACCGTTGACGCACACCGCGCCATTTCCGAGGGGGCGACCCCTGAGCAATTCCAGGAACAAATCTATCAACGATTGATTTCCAGCCAGACGCCGTATCATCCGGGCACGCCATCGAACAACTACGGCGAACGCAGCCACGGCCAAGGCGACGACATGAGCCTTCACGGCTATTCCGTCGCCCGCGCCATCCGCCAAGCCAGCAAAGGCCGCTTGGATGGTTTGGAGGGCGAAGTTTCGGCAGAACTCAGTCGCCGTGGTGGAATCGCCCCAAGCGGTTTCCTCATCCCGTCCGATCTTCTCAGCACTCGTGCCGGGATGAGCGTCACGGGTGACAGCGGAGCCTATGGCAACGCCACCGTCGCCACCGCCAAGCTCGGATTCATCCAAGCCTTGCGGCCCTACCTCGCCGTTGCCGAGGCCGGCGCGACGATCTTGGACGGACTCAGCTCGAATATCGACATTCCCCGCCAATCCGCCGCGTCAACGGCATCGTGGAAAACCGAGGTTGCCGAGCTGGATGAACGCACCCCGGCGATTGACCAGGTGGAACTTCGCCCTCGCCGGGTGGGAGCCTTCACCGTGTTCAGCAAGCAGTTGCTGGCGCAGTCCTCGAACGACGTGGAAGGCTTGATCCGTCAAGACCTCATGATGGCTTGTGCGACCGCCTTGGACGCAGCGGCAGTGAAGGGAGGCGGCACCAACGAACCATCGGGAATCCTCTCGACGGCCGGCATTGGCAACGTCATCGGCGGAACTAACGGACTTGCCCCGGCATGGACTCACATCGTCCAACTCGTCGCCAAGCTCGAAGCGGAAAACGTGACCGGGCGGAACTTCGCTTTCGTCATCAACTCCGCCACCGCGGCAAAGCTCCGGGCGACTCCCAAGGTTGCTTCCACAGACTCAGCGATGATCTTGGAGGGTGACACCCTGCTAGGCCACAAGGTGCTTGTGAGTGGGAACGTGCCGGGGAACCTCGTGAAAGGCTCTTCGGGTGCGGTTTGCTCCGCGCTCATCTTCGGGAACTTCGCGGACGTTTTGTTAGGTTCCTTCGGTCCGGGCATCGACATCATCGTTGACGGTCTGACACTGGCAACCAGCGGCCGCACGCGGGTGATTGCGAACTACTTCTGCGACATCGGAATCCGCAATCCCAAGAGCTTCGCCGCCATGCTCGACGCGCTCACCGCATAAAAATCAGAGGCGGGGGAAACCTCGTCTCACCCTGCCCCCTCACACCGGATCGGCTTCACTACTGCCGGTGTGAGGGGAATCCCTTTCGCCATGACCTCGCCCCAAAAATCACCCTACGAAATCTTCCGCAGTTCAAAATCCGGGAAGTGCCTTGTGATTCAAAAGCGCGATCTTGTCACCGGCGAGCCAATCCCCGCGCCGGATCTGCGGACCTACGTTGCGCTGGACACGATCCGCACACCTTTTGATGGCATCACGATCAAGGCCGGGAGTCGTATAATTCTTGCGGACGACGCCGCCGTCGCGCTCATCGCCAA
>JBIHZT010000572.1:0-2953 GCA_044240265.1 Luteolibacter sp.
TCTCATATTTATTACTCCATCCGCTTCTTTCTTTCCGTGCAACCATAAATCTCTGGATCCGTGCTTGGTATCGACGCTGCCGGGTCTTCTCGGTAGTGTCTCGCCATGTTCCGCGCCGTCCTCGCTAGTCTCGTTTTCCTGCTACCTCTCCATGCGGAACAGCAGACGCCGCAGGCCATCGCCACCGAGATCATCGGCCCGCTACTGGATCCGGCCAAGGAGGACACACTGAAAGGGCCGAGGCCGATCAATGCGCGAACGTATCGCCTGCTCTATTGGGTGGAGATGGCACGCAGGGCGGGCGGGGACGTTTCCGGCATTCTCGACACCGCACAGCAGTTGGCACGCTACCACGGCTCACCTAGGGCGAAAGCGGACGCGCTAGCGATCATCGGCAACCGCGATAAGCTGGAAGCTCTCGGATGTTTCGATGCCGCTGGTATGGCGGAACTCAGGCGGGGGCATGGTCCAACCATCACGAATGGCCCGGACGCCGGACGCGGTGTCGAACCGGGTCACATCTTCCCCGTCTCAATTACGCCGGAGCTTGCCGCCCAACTCTTCAACTTGCAGGCGATTTCCGACCGCGAGAATCTGGCCAAGACCGCGAAGATTGGACGGCGGGAAATCGGCCTTGCTCGTGTTTGACACGGCGACGGGTTGCTTTCGGCGGATGGACTCGCGGCAGTGGAGAGGGTGGCGGAGAATCATCGGCAATTCACGCCTCATCAGTGAAACCACCCCGAGCCAACTCCAGCTCCGATGCGGGCAAAAAGTGTAATCGTTTTGTAATCCTTTTTGGCTACAAAGTGGCCAATTTCTCTGCATTTCGGCGCATTTCAAGCGAGAGTTCCAACCGGATACTTCGAGCCATTGAATTCGATTAACCCGCTGATAAATAGCCACTTATGACTGGTGGTCCCGAGTGGAATCGAACCACTACCTACGGCTTCGGAGGCCATCGTCCTATCCATTGGACCACGGGACCAGTGCGTCTCGCGCTGGGGCGAAAAGGGGTAACGGCCCTTGCCGCACTTGGCAAGGGAAGGATTTCAATTTCTCATACATCCACCCGCCACCAGAAGCCCCGAAGCGAATGATGCCGGTCAAATGAATCACCTTGACCACGAATCGGCCGCCGCCTTCGCTTCCACGCACAAAAGCCTTACACCCATGAAAAACCTCTTCGATCTTACCGACCGCGTTTTCGTCATCACCGGAGCCACCGGTGCCCTCGCAGGCTCCGCCGCCGACTATCTGGCTGCCCAGGGCGCGCGCATCGCCTTCCTCAGCCGCAGCCAGGAAAAGCTCGACGCCGCGCTCGCCAAGTGCCGCGCCATCACCCCGGACGCCCAGTGCATCGGTCTGGTCGCGGACGTGCTGGACCGCCCGGCGCTTGAGCAGGCGCGGGATGCGGTGCTTGCGAAATGGGGCCGCATCGATGCCCTCGTCAACGGCGCTGGCGGCAACATGCCGGGCGCGACAATCCCGCCGGACAAGAGTTTTTCCGATCTCGATTTCGAGTCGTTCCAACAGGTGGTGGATTTGAATTTGCATGGCACGGTGCTGCCATCCCTGGTCTTCACGCCGGCGATGATCGCGGGTGGCCGCGGGTCCATCATCAACTACTCGTCGGTCTCCTCACCGCAGGCGGTGACGCGGGTGGTCGGCTACTCGGCGGCAAAAGCCGGGGTGGACAACTTCACCCGCTGGCTGGCCGTGGACATGGCAAAACGCACCGGCGGCAAGGTGCGCGTGAACTCGGTGATGCCCGGATTTTTCCTCGGCGAGCAAAACCGCCGGCTATTGACCAATGAGGACGGATCGCTCACCGACCGTGGCCACACGATCATCAGCAACACGCCGTTCGGCCGCTTCGGCCAGGCGGATGAACTGCACGGCGCGCTCCACTATCTGCTCGCGGATGCTTCGCAGTTCGTGACCGGCACCGTGCTGGCGGTGGATGGCGGATTTGTGGCATTTTCCGGAGTTTGATCATGACCGCCTGGGAATCGGATTTGCATTTATTGGAGGAAGGCTTCCGCTGGTTCGGCCCAGGCGATCCCGTGCCACTCGCCTACATCCGGCAGGCGGGGGCGACCGCTGTTTTCACCTCGCTCCATCAGATTGCTTATGGCGAGGCTTGGCCGCGCGAGGCGATCCGCGAGCGGAAGGAGATGATCGAAGCCGCCGGCTTGCGATGGGCCGCCGTCGAATCGGTGCCGGTCCACGAGGACATCAAGACCGGGCGCGGGGATCTGGAGCAGCTCTTCGAAAATTATCGAATCACACTGCGCAACCTAGCGGCGGAGGGAATCCACACGGTCATTTACAACTTCATGCCGGTGCTCGACTGGGTGCGCACCGACATGCGCTGGGTTCTACCCGACGGCTCGGAAAGCATGCACTATGATCCGGTGCGCTTCGCCGCGTTTGAAATCCACGCGCTGAAACGCGCCGGGGCGGAGGCGGACTACTCGCCGGAGCAACTGGAGCAGGCGTCAGCATGGTGGGCGAGCCTGGACGACGCCGCGCGGGATGCCTTTGTGCGCACGATCATCGACGTGTTTCCCGGCGTGAAATGGGCGCTCTCGCTCGACGACATCCGGGCGATGTTGGCAAAATACGATGGCATGGGCGCGGATGGCTTGCGGCGGAACCTCGCGAGATTTCTTCAAGCCGTCGTTCCGGTGGCGGAGGAGGTCGGGGTGCGCATGGCGATCCATCCCGACGACCCGCCGTTCCCCGTGCTCGGTCTGCCGCGGATCGTGTCCACGGCGGATGATGTCGATGCGATTTTCAAAATGGCGGACCGTCCGGCGAACGGGCTGTGCTTCTGTACCGGGTCGTTCAGCGCGCGGGCGGACAACAATCTGCCGGAGATGGTGGAAAAATTCGGGCAGCGGATTCATGCGGTTCATTTGCGCAGCACGCAGCGTCTCCCCGATGGCTC
>JBIHZT010000573.1:0-2949 GCA_044240265.1 Luteolibacter sp.
CCCGCTCACCGCAGCTCTTGATAGGGCGGGCAGGGTCACCGTCGCCACCGCCACGCCGAAGACCCCGATGGGCAGCTGCATCAGCCGGAACGCATAACTCAACCAGCTCACCGCGCCCTCGCCCACGCCGTAGGCGAACATCGAGTTCACCACCACGTTGATCTGCACCACCGAGGCCGCGATCACCGCCGGGCCCATCAGTTTCAAAATCTGCCGGACTCCGGAATCCTTCCAATTGAAATCCGCCACGAACCGGTAGCCCACCGCCTTCAAAGCCGGAAACTGGCAGGCCAATTGCGCCAGCCCGCCGATCACCACGCCGATGGAAAAGCCGATCAAGCTCTGCGGCCCCCACGCCGGATCCATCCAGTAACCGAGCGCCGCGCCGCCGATCATCGAGCCGAGATTGAAGAAACACGACGACAGCGCCGGCATGCCAAAGATGTTTTTCGCGTTGAGCATCCCCATCACCAGCGCGGCCAGCGAGACTAGCAGAATGAACGGATACATCACCCGCACCATCGTCACGGTCAGGGCGATTTCCTCTGGATTATAGACCCGTGGTGACGATCCGCCGCGCGAGAAGGAAGTCAGAAGGTCGACGATCCAAGGCGCGGCGAGAATTCCGAGCAAGGACACAGCGCTCATGAAAACGGCGGCGAGCGTCATCATCTTGTGCGCCAGCGCCCAGGCGGATTCCTCGCCCTCGGTTTTGAGTTTTTTGGAAAAAGTCGTGACGAAGGCCTGCGACAGCGCGCCTTCCGCGAACAGGTCGCGCAGCAGGTTGGGAACCCTGAAGGCCAGATAGAAGCAGTCCATCCACTTGCTGCCGCCGAAGAGACCGGCAAACATCATTTCCCGCGCCAGCCCGAGCACGCGGCTCGCCATCACGGCGGCGCTGACTTTCCAAGTGGCTTTGGCGGACATTCAGGAAAGCAGCTTCCCGCTGCTCAATTCCACCTTCATCACGGCGCTTTGGCCGGATGGCAGGGTGGTTTGGTTTTTCGCGACGTTGCCGGATTCCACGCAGACCATGTGCAGATATTCCTCGTCGCCGAAGTCGGGCATGCGGCTGGATTTCTCGATCCATGGATTCCACACGACGGTCGCGTTCGAACCGGATTTCTCGATCCGGATCCTGCGACCGAAACCGGGGTCCTCGATCTCCACGGCGGCGGTTGTGTCCAGATAGACCCGGTCCACCTCGCTCGTGATCCGGATGGCGTCGGAGGTCTCGGTCGCCTCACCGTTCGCGACCTTGTCCAGGTAGCGCGCACCGGCGAGGCCGGTGATGGAAATCGCATCGATGCCGCTGATCTGGAAATAGGTGTGCAGGCAGGTTTCAAAAACCGCGTCCCGCTCGCTGTTGTTTTTGACGGTCAATTCCATCGTCAGCCGGTCGCTCACGATGACGCGGAACCCGACATCGTAATGCGCGACCACCGGCAGGCAGAAGCACAGGCTCACCGAGCCGTCGGGAAAAAGTTCGGTCTCTTGAAGTTCCCACTCCACGGTGCGGGCGAAGCCGTGGGACGGCAGTCCCTCGCGCGGGCCAAACCACGGGAAGATGAGCGGCACGCCGCCGCGGATGGGCTTGTCCACCGCGAAGTCGCTGGCGGCGCTCATGAAGAGCAAGGGCTCCTCGCCCTTTTTCTGGAAACGGGTGACGTGGGCACCGTGGAGATAGATCTCGGCCTGACTCGCGGAGGTCTCGACGATGGCTTTCATCAGTCCTCCTTCACCCTTCACCAGGGAAACGTGGCCCGGGATTTCAAATCGTTGTGAATCGCTCATGAAAAATTATTTCTTCTTCCGCAGAAACGGTGGCAGGTCGAGATCCTCGCCTTCAAAGACGTTGGGATTTTCGCCTTCGAAGCGGCCGCGCGGGGCGGAGTCGAGCGATAGTTCGTTTTGGGCAGCGGCGGACTTGATGCCGAGCTTGAGCTTGGGCGGTTCCGCATCGGCGGGCGGAGTTGGCACGACGGGTTCGGCCTTGGGCTCGGGTTCCGTCGCTTGGGGTTCGGGCTCAGGCACACTTGGCTCGAATGCGCGCGGCTCGGAGTTGCGAGGTTCCGGGATCTTTGTCTTGCCCCATGGCGCGACGAGTGACGGCCGCTTTCTGGGAGCGGGAATAAAGCTGGAGTGGGCGGCTTCGGTTTCATTCGCCTCGCTGGAAGCGGTGCTTTCGATCGGCTCGGGCTCTTCCTCATCGCTCTCCGTGTAGAGCACCGTCACTTCTTCCTCGATGACGACGAGGGACTCGGGTTCGAGCAACGGGATCTCTTCCTGGATTTCCGGCTCGGGTTCTGGCTCCGGAGTCGGTTCGGCTTCAGCGACTTCCGGCTGGGGAGCTGGCGCAGAGGCGAAGGTGAAGGCGGAAAGATCCGGTTCCGAAGCGGTCGGCTTGGCGGCGACGTCCGGCTCGGCGAACGGGCGCTCGCTCTCGAACAACGGCGGAGCGGCCGCAACGGCGGTGCCGGTGGAAGCTTTGCGGAATTTGGAAAGCGGGGAAACCTCGGGTGCGGGTTCCGGGGCGGGTCTCGGCTCCAGCTGGCGCACTGGTGGCGCGGGACGCTCGAACAGCGGCTCGGGTGCCGGGGCGGGCTTTTCAGGCTCTGGTCGCGCGATCGGTTCGAAGTCGGCAACCTTGACGGGCGGCGGAGTGAAGCCCTGGCTCGGATCGAGAATCGGATTTTCCTGGGTGCGGTGGCTGAGCGATTCGCGCGGGGCCATGGCGAGAAAATCCTCGGGCAGCGCGCTGATCAGGGTGATGGAAAGCGAGTCGCCCATCGCTGGATCGATGGCCGCGCCGAAGAGCACGTGGGCCTTGTCCGGGACGAATTTCTGGAGGCGCTGCATCAGCAGCTCGATTTCAAAAAGCGTCAAGTCCTCGCCGCCGGAGAGGTGGACGAGCACGGTTTGCGCGTCCTTGAGCAGGGTGCCCTGGTC
>JBIHZT010000574.1:0-2945 GCA_044240265.1 Luteolibacter sp.
GTTAGGATCGGAAAACGACTCGTCTAGCGGCGAACGTTCGTCGCCCAGAGCCCCGGGCAGAAGCCGGATCACCGCGTCACAAAGCACTGCCGCCGCCAGCGCGCCGTTGGTGAGAATGTAGTCGCCAATTGAAATCTCCTCATCCACCAGCGCCTCAATCACCCGGTGATCCACGCCCTCGTAATGACCGCACAGGATCAGCAAATGTCCGGCAGAAGCCAGTTCCCTCGCGACCGCCTGTTTGAAGGGCTTGCCCTGGGGAGTCATCAGGATCACCCGCGTATCCGGGCCGCGCAGCGCCTCCACCGCGGCAAACAACGGTTCCGGCTTCAGCAACATCCCCTGCCCTCCCCCGCACGGAGAATCGTCCACCCGCCGGTGTTTGTCCTCCGACCAATCGCGCAGTTGATGGCCTACCACCTCCACCAACCCGGCCGCCCGCGCCCGCTGAACAATGGAATCGCTCAACGGAGCCAGCGCGACCTCGGGAAACAACGTGACGATATCAATCCGCATGAAAAAACCCGTTTACTCAGTCAAAATGCGGCCGCAACCACTCGTCCACCGCCGTGATGATTTGCGGATAGCTTGCGTCATCGAAAGAATGGCCAGCTACGGGGATTTCCAAAAGCCGCTTTTCACAAGTCGCGGCGGCGAATGCGTCGCGACTGTCCTGATCCGGCACCAAGTCGTCCGCGTCGCCGTGAATCAACAACCACGGTTGCGTCACCGCTTCCGCCGCCGAAAGCGTGTTGCCGATCATTTTCAAATCATCGATGAATGCGCGGGACAGCGGGCAGTTTTCATCCTCCCACATAATCCCTTGGTCCGGGATGACCTCGGAAAACTCACGCTCCACGAATGCGGCGGTGTGCGTCATCCCGGCGAGCGAGATCAGAAAACGAATGCGCAGATCCCGCGCCGCAGTGAGCACCCCGGCCGCAGCGCCCATGCTGTGCCCGGCATAAGCGACACTGACATTGGCAGGCACCACTTCGAGCAGCGCTTGAAGATCACGGATACTTTTCGAAATACAGGAGTCCTCGAACCGTCCCTCGGAATCCCCGTTTCCCGCATAGGAAATCCGCAGACACGGCCAACCCAGGGCAGACAAACCGTTAGCCAGCGCGACCAGCAGCGGTCGGTCCTTGTTGCCCGTCAGGCCGTGGCCGAGAACGACCAGCGCGTCCGCCCGCATGCCGGGGTGGAAGGTGTAGTCGATGGCTTCGCCCTCTCGGTTTCGGATTTCGCTTCCAGTCATCATGTGCTTGCGGGAGTCAGGCGGTCGTGCGGTCCGGGAAAGTCAATTCGGCAATGCCGGACTTGTCGAGTTCCCCCAGCCCAAGTCCGAACATTTTCCGATATTGGGCCTCGGTGGCTCGTGAGAGGGGCACGAGAACACCTGCGGAATCCGCCAGGGCATTCGCGATACCGCTATCCTTGGCGGCATGGGCGGCGGAGAAATAACATTCGTGCTCGCGTTGAATCATGTCGTCACCGTCGGTTTCCAACACGCGGGAGTTCGCTCCGGTCTGGGAGAAAATCTCCTTGAGCACGGGCAGATCCAACCCCAGTGCCGCACCAAGTCCCAGCCCCTCCGCGAGTCCGGCGGTGTTGATATTCATCACCATGTTCACCAGCGCCTTGATTTTTGCGGTGTTGCTGACCGGGCCGACGTGGCGGAGTGAGGCGGAAATCGCTTTGAGCAGCGGCTCCATCCGCTCGAACACCGCCGCGTCCCCGCCAACCATCAGATAGAGCGTGCCCTGTCGGGCCTGGGTGATGCTGGAAGCCATGCTCGCCGCCAGGGTTTCCGCCCCCGCCGCCCGCGCCGCCTCGTCCGCGAATTCATGGACGGCCGGGCTCACCGTCGCACAGTTGATGAAAACCTTGCCGCCCGCGCCCTTGAGCAAGGATTCGTCGCCGGAGAAAATTTCGCGCATGGCAGCATCGTCCGGCACCACCGTGAAAACCACGTCCGCTGCTGCGGTCACTTCCGGCAGCGTCGTCGCCGCCTCACAGCCCAGTTCCAGCGCCAGAGACGCGGCCAGCGACTTGTTGGAATCATAAACCACCGTGATCGGATAGCCCAAATCGGCGAGCCGCCGTGCCATGTTCGCACCCATCCTACCCACGCCGACAAATCCGATGTTCACTTTTTTCATCGTGCGGAGCTTGAAGCCTGCCGCCCGAGGACGCAACTTCTAGTTTCACTTCTGGCCTCAAGTCCCCCGACCCCCACCGCCCGCCACCCAACAAGATCTTATCAAGACAAGAGTTGGAGATTCTATAATTGGAGCGTCAAATTAATAGAATTGGCTTGCGCATTGTTTCGCAGTTCCATCGAATCGTCGCATGGCAAGCAAACGATGGATCGTTTCCAGGAGCGCAAATGCAGCTGGGCAGTCAGATCAGGCGGCGAAAGCGGTTTTCTACCACTGCATCTCGCGGGTGGTGGACCGAAAGCTGGTGTTCGGCCCGGACGAAAAGGAGAAGTTCCGCACGTTCATGCGGATGCAGGAGAATTTCACGGGCTGCCGGGTGGTCTCCTACTGCCTGATGTCGAACCACATCCACCTGCTCGTCGAGGTCCCGGCGGGGCCCGTAGGTGGATTCACCGACGGGCAGTTGCTGGAGCGGTTGCGGGCGATTTACAGCGAGGCGTTTGTCGCAACGGTGGCAGTGGAGCTGGCGGAGGCGCGAAAGTTGGTAGCAGACGGCTTGGCGGAGGAAGCTGTGGTCGTCGCGCGGATTCACTCGCGCTTCACCTACCGGATGCATGACTTGAGCGAATTCATGAAAACGCTGATGCAGCGATTCACCAAGTGGTTCAACCGGACCCACTCTCGGCAGGGAAATCTGTGGGAGGACGTTTTCAAAAGCGTGATCGTGGAGGATGGCGCGGCGGCGAAGACAGTGGCGGCCTACATCGATCTGAATCCGGT
>JBIHZT010000068.1:0-10422 GCA_044240265.1 Luteolibacter sp.
GTTCTGACCGACAACCCACCGGAGTGCGCGACCACTCGCCCAGCGACACGGCCATCCTGATCGCCCGCAGCGTCCTGCTGGCGTCCAAGGATCCATTCCTGCAACGACTCGTCGCCTATCAGGAGCCGGAGACCTTGAAGCGGATTCTCAAATGCGGTTGGTTCGACCGCGCGACGGACTTCAGAATCGTTAGGCAATTCCTATTCGGAATCGAACGCCTGTTGGTCCCCGGCATCATCGCGCACTACCTGGTCCGGAAACGCCGGATCGAGCTTGCGGTCCGCGAAGCCATCGCGGCGGGCGTCTCACAAGTGGTTGTGCTCGGAGCGGGCTTCGACACCCTGGCGTGGCGTCTGCACACCGGGTTTCCGCAGGTGTCGTTTTGGGAAATCGACCACGCCGCGACCCAGACAGTGAAGCTCCAGTCAATTGCCGCAGGACCTAACATCCACTTTCTACCGCTGGATCTGGCTACGGAGTCGCTTGCCACCCGGTTGAGGACGTGCCCCGCTTTTTCAGCGGATCGCCCTTCCATCTTCGTCGCGGAAGGCTTGACGATGTATCTTTCCGCCGAGCGGGTCGGCGCGTTGATGAGGGACATCGCCGGTCTGGCGGGCAACTTGGTTTTCACTTTCATGGAGCGGGACGCCTGCGGTTCAATCGGCTTTCGCGGCGAGAATCCATTCGTCGCCCGCTGGCTGCGTTGGCGGAGCGAGCCGTTCCTGTGGGGCATTTCCCGGCAGGATCTCATCCCGTTTCTTGCCGACGCCGGCCTCGGTCATTCCGTCGTCAGCGACCATGAAGTCCTGAGAGAGAGCATCCTCGTTCCTTTGGACTTGCGCGAAATCCCGTTGGCCCGGGGCGAATGTGTCTGTATTTGTTCCCCCGTCAGCCGATGAAATCCGACCTCTTTTGCAACGATGTCCACTCGAAACTCAACCGGACCCGCGTCGCCCGGATTCTCTATCCGGTGACGGAGGATGAGGTCGCTGCCGCGATTTCACAAGCCGCGACGAACGGCCTCGCTGTCTCGATTTGCGGGGCGAGGCACGCGATGGGCGGCCAGCAATTCGGCGAGGGCACGCTGCTGCTGGATCTTTCCCGGCTCACCGCGCTTGGCGAGGTGGATCGCGATCGTGGCCTCGTCGAAGCCGGCGCCGGCTTGAAATGGCCGGAGCTCATCCAAGGACTCCACGATCAGCAGGCGGGCAAAGAGACGATCTGGAGTATCCGCCAGAAACAAACCGGTGCCGATGATCTGACGCTTGGCGGTTCTCTGGCAGCGAACATCCACGGCCGCGGACTGGACATGCGGCCGATCATTGAAGATGTGGAGGCATTCACACTCGTCGATGCCAACGCGCGGTTGATCCGCTGCAGCCGCAGGGAAAACACCGCGTTGTTTTCCCTAGTGATCGGCGGCTACGGTTGTTTCGGCGTGATCACCTCGGTTTGCCTGCGGCTTGCAGCGAGAATCAAGTTAGAGAGACTCGTCACAGTAACCACAGTGGACCACTTCATGCCCATCATCACGCGACGCATGGAGGAAGGTTGTGTTTTCGGCGACTTCCAGTTTTCGATCGACGAAAGATCCGCTGACTTCCTTCATCGGGGCGTTCTATCGAGCTACCGGCCTGTCGCGCAGGACCGGGAGATGCCGGAAATCAGGCAGGATCTCGGCAAGAGCGATTGGGAGCGACTCATCCGGCTCGCCCATCACGACCGGGCGAAGGTCTTCACGGAGTATTCCGAATTCTATCTGAGCACCCATGGCTCGCTCTACTGGTCGGACACCCACCAACTGAGCGTCTATCTCGACGACTACCACAGCGAGCTGGACCGCGAATCCGGTGCTGAGGTGGCGTGCAGCGAAATGATTTCCGAGCTATATGTCCCGCGCGAGTCGCTGGTGGAATTCATGGCGGCGGCGGCGGAGACCTTACGACATCGCGGTTTACCCGTCATTTACGGGACCGTGCGGTTGATCCGGCGCGATGAGGAAAGCGTCCTCGCCTGGGCGCGGGAGGATTTCGCCTGCATCATCTTCAATCTACACACGGTTCACAGCCCGCAGGGAATCGCAAACTCTGCCGACGCGTTCAGGGAGTTGATTGACCTCGCATCATCGCTGGGTGGCAGCTTTTACCTCACCTATCACCGCTGGGCACGTCGCGACCAGATCGAGCGGGCCCATCCGAGGTTCGCCGAATTCCTGCGCGAGAAGGCCACTCGCGATCCGGCGGGGAGATTCCAAAGCGAGTGGTGGCGGCACCACCAGGATTTGTTTGGGGCGCCGGCTTGATTAGATTTTCTCAACCTCGACTTCGACCTCCATCCGGCAGTGTCCGGTACCCTGATAGTTGCCACGCACCGGGGCGACGTCCTCATAGTCCCGGCCAATGGAAACTTTCACGTAGCGCTCGTCCGCCAGGGTGTTGTTCGTCGGATCAAAGCCGATCCAGCCCGCTCCCGGAAGATAGACCTCGGACCACGCGTGGGAAGCCTGCGCGCCCACCAGGCTATCGCGCGGGCCGTTGTAGAGATAGCCGGAAGCGTAGCGCGCCGGAATGCCCACCGAGCGGCATAGCCCGAGCATGACATGGGTGAAATCCTGGCAAACCCCGTGCCGCATCCGGAAGGCTTCCTCCAAATGGGTGTTCACATTGGTCGCGCCGGGTTCGTAGCGGAACTCCCGATAGATCCACTGCATCAATGCCGTCGCCTGGTCGAATACCGCCGGAATACCGCGGGTGATGTCCAGCGCCTCACGCCAGACTTCCGGGTGCCGGGACACCCAACGGCTGTCCTGCAAATACGGCCAGATCAGCTCGCGGATAGACGTATCATCGAATTTCACCACCGTCGCTGATTTGCTCTCGTCGGAAATATCCAGCGGCAGGTTGTGCACCCGGATCCGGCTCTCGATTTCCAACCGCCCATGAGGACGGGTGAGCTCGAAATGGTGCGTGATGTTTTGAAACAGGTCGGTGAACCGCCTCACCCGCGTTGCCGGCATCACCCGGATCAAGGCGCTGAGGGTCTTTTGATAGGGAAACGTCCGTGGCTCCAGATGCAGCGTGTTGATGCTGTTAGTCGCCGGAGATCCGTAATTGAAAGTGGTCCGGTGGAACACCGAGAGCCTCATGCCAAGCGTGGAAGCCAACGGTGAACTGGATTGGTTCACGATGCCGATTGCTGTTGTTCCATGCGCCACACGGCCGCATCCGAGAGAGTCGGTGGCTTGGGTCCGGGACTGATCTGAACCCGCTCAGGCATCAGCACGTAAGTCTCGAAAATCTCGCCGCCGATGTGATTGAAGCGTCCTTGCAACGTGTCCAGATAGTCATGCAATCCGCTTTCAAAGACATCCGCAGTCGAACCGAAATTCAAGTCCGAGAGAAGCCGCCCTGACTCGCGCTCCGCTTCATTGGAAAAGGATCCCCGCGGCGTGCCCGAGATCAAATGCAGGCTTCTGTCCACCTTCTCGATGCAGTAGCGGACCGAGCGGGGAAAGTCTTTTGAGAAAATCAGGAAATCCACCACGCTCTCCGCGGTGATTTCACGCCGGGCGGCACGGAATGCTCCCATCGCACCGCAAGAACGGAGGATGGCGGTCCAGTGAAGAATCCCGGGCGAAATCGCCTCTTGTCCGTCCGCCGCCGCAGGCAAGTAGCTCGAAACATCGAGGAAACGGGTGGTTTTGTCGGCCCGTTCCAAATGTCTTCCCAAGTCCATGAAGTCCCACGCCTCGTTGCGCGAAGTCGTGGAAGCGGCGATTCCGAGGAAAGTCATCGCGGAACGGCGGATGTTCTCGTAATAGCGCGGAGGATCCGCATCAAACAGCTTTTGCGCCTCGTCGGAGCGGGAAAACAGATAGAGCGAGTTCAGCTCCTCCCACAGTTCGTCGGACAACTGGTCGCGCACGGTGCGCGCGTTTTCCCGGGCGAGGGCGATGCAGGAGGTGATGCTGTTGGGGTTTTTCGGATCATTGGTGAGGAACCGGATGACTTCCGCGCTGCCAGTCTCGTCGTAGAGCTTGGCGAATGCTTCCTCATCGCCGGTGCTCAGAATGATAGGCTGCCAGAAACCTCGCAGGCGCTCGCTGTCGAGGCTTTCGAAATCCAGCAGAAGCTGCTGGTTCACGTCGATAAGGCGGGCGAGGTTGTCGGCCCGCTCCACATAGCGGACCATCCAGTATAAAGTATTGGCGACTCGGGAGAGCATAAGAGTTGTTTAACGGAGCACCCAAGTATCCTTGCTGCCGCCGCCTTGGGAAGAGTTAACGATGAGGGAGTTTTTCGTCAGCGCCACGCGGGTGAGTCCGCCGGGCACGATTTTCACGTCCTTGCCGTAAATGATGTACGGGCGCAGGTCGATGTGGCGGCCCTCCATCGCTCCGTCACACCAGGTGGGCGAGGTGGACAGCGAGATGACCGGCTGGGCTACGTAGTTGCGCGGGTCCGCGATGATGCGCTCGCGGAAGGCCTCGATCTCGTCCTTGCTGGCGGTCGGTCCCATCAGCATGCCATAGCCCCCGGACTCGTTGGCGGCCTTGACCACCAACTCGGGAAGATGCTTCATGATGTACTTCATGTCGGCCTCTTCCGAGGCCAGATAGGTCGGCACGTTCGGCAGGATCGGCTCCTGGCCGAGGTAGTATTCGATCATCCGGGGGACGAAGTAGTAGATCACCTTGTCGTCCGCCACGCCGGTGCCCACCGCATTGGCAAGAGAGACGTTTCCCGCCTTGTAAGCGTTCATGAGCCCGGGGACGCCGAGCACCGAGTCCTTGCGGAAAACCACGGGGTCGATGAAGTCGTCGTCGATGCGCCGGTAAATCACGTCCACCCGCAGCAGCCCGCGGGTAGTGCGCATGTAAACGAACTTGTCCACCACCACAAGGTCCTTGCCCTCGACGATGTCGATCCCCATTTCCCGTGCCAGATAGCAGTGCTCGAAGTAGGCGCTGTTATAGCAACCGGGCGTGAGCAGCACGCAGACAGGGTCCTTGTCCTGACGCGGCGAGATCTGATGAAGCATGTTCAGCAGGTCCCGCGGATAGGAATCGACCGGACGCACGCCCAGCGACTCGAAAATACCCGGGAATGCCCGCTTCAGCGCGTTGCGGTTTTCCAAAAGATAGGATGCGCCGGACGGGCAGCGGCCATTGTCTTCAAGCACGTAGTAAACACCGTCCGCCCCGCGGATCAGATCGCTGCCGCAGATATGGATGTAGGTGTCAGCAGCCACGTCCACCCCGCGGAACTCGGGGCGATAGTGCTTCGCCTGTTCGATGTAAAACCGCGGGATCACCTCGTCCTTGAGGATCTGCTGGTCGTGATAGATGTCGTGCAGGAACAAGTTCAGTGCGACGATACGCTGAGTGAGACCGGCCTCCAGATGCTCCCACTCGCTCGCCGGCATCACCCGCGGGATCGGATCGAACGGGAAAATCCGCTCGGTCCCCCGGTCGTCGTGATACACGTTGAAGGTGATGCCCTGCCGGAGGAAGTAGAGTTCGGAATTCGCCTTCCTCGCGAGGAAATCTCGCTGATCGAGCTTTCCAAACTTCTGTAGGAGTGGCGCGCAGTGAGTTCTGACCGAGCCGTCCTCGTCGAACATTTCATCGTAAAACTTGCCCGGATCGTAGCCGTTGAACATTTCCATGGGTTCTATGGTGGCGTTTTAGCAGGCGGCGGGCCAACTTTTTAATGTCCTTCGGGCAAATTTAAGTGGGTGGAAATTTTCCCGTCCATCCCGCAAATCCGACCATTCGCTGCACGGATTTCACTTCCGGCAGACTCTCCCCTTGAAAAGCCATTCCTCCGTGTCTATTCCTCGCGCGGCTCGAGATGCCATCCCCTTTTTAACGCCATGAACGCCCTTACCCGCTGCCTCGAAACTTACTGGTCCTCCTCCATCGGGAAAAAGCTTGTAGTCGCCCTCACCGGCATCGTCCTTGTCCTCTTCCTTGCCGGCCACCTTGTGGGCAACCTGGTGGTATTCATGGGGCCGGAACCGTTCAACCAATACGCCTATTTCCTCCACCATATGCTCCACGGCATGGGCATCTGGGCTTTCCGCGCGGTCATGCTGGTCATGATCATCGCCCACATCGTGGCCACCATCGCTCTTACACGCCAGAACCGGGCCGCCCGCCAGGCCTACGAATATAAAGCTACCATCCAAGCCTCCAAGTCCTCGCGGACCATGATCCTCTCCGGCCTCACCATCCTCGCTTTCGTGATCTACCACATGCTGCATTTCACCGCCCGCATCGGGAATGAATACAACACGCTGGCCCGCTACAAGACGACGATCCACGGGGTCGAAGGCGAGGTTCACAACGCTTGGCTGATGGTTATCGACGGGTTTTCCGGACTTGCAGTCCTGCATGTCACCGCTTTTTACGTCATCGCCATGACCCTGCTCTGCTCGCACCTCATGCACGGCGTCGGCTCGATTTTCCAAACCATCGGCCTCCGCACCAAGAAGTCGGAAAGCCTGATCAAGCAGATTTCCGTCGGCTACGCCCTGATCATTTGGCTAGGCTTCATCTCCATCCCGCTAGCGATCAACCTGTTCCCAGGTTACTTCGCCGCTCTGGCCAAAGCCACCGGTCACTGAACCAGCCGCCATCCCACTTATTTCACTTTTCCAATCCCCAATCCGCCATGTCCATCGTCCTCGACAGCAAAATCCCTTCCGGCCCGCTTGATCAAAAATGGTCCAAGCACAAGATGGACTCCAAGCTCATCAACCCGGCGAACAAGCGGAAATTCACCGTCATCGTCGTCGGTTCCGGCCTTGCCGGTGGTGCCGCCGCCGCCTCGCTCGCAGAGATGGGCTATCAAGTGAAGTGCTTCTGCTACCAGGACAGCCCGCGCCGCGCCCACTCGATCGCCGCACAGGGTGGCATCAACGGCGCGAAAAACTACCAGAACGACGGCGACTCGGTCCGCCGCCTTTTCTACGACACCATCAAGGGCGGCGATTTCCGCGCCCGCGAAGGCAACGTCTATCGCCTCGCCGAGGTTTCCAACTCCATCATCGACCAATGCGTCGCGCAGGGCGTCCCCTTTGCCCGCGAATACGGCGGCCTGCTCGACAACCGCTCGTTCGGCGGCTCGCAGGTTTCCCGCACCTTCTACGCCCGTGGCCAGACCGGCCAACAGTTGCTCATCGGCTGCTATCAGGCACTCGAAAAGGAAATCCACAAGGGCGGCGTGAAAATGTATCCGCGCACCGAGATGCTCGACCTCGTGCTCGTCAACGGCCACGCCAAGGGCATCGTCGTCCGCGACCTGAACACCGGCACCATCTCCACCCACGCAGCGGACGCCGTGATCCTCGCCACCGGCGGCTACGGCAACGTGTTTTTCCTCTCCACCAACGCGATGGGCTGCAACGTGACCGCCGCCTGGCGCGCCTCCCGCCGCGGAGCGCTTTTTGCCAATCCTTGCTACACCCAGATTCACCCGACCTGCATCCCGGTCAGCGGCGATTACCAGTCCAAGCTCACCCTGATGTCCGAGTCGCTCCGCAACGACGGCCGCATCTGGGCGCCGAAATCCCGCGAGGTCGCCGAAAAACTCCGCAAAAAACTCATGAAACCGGGCGACGTCACTGAAGACGACCGCGACTACTTCCTGGAGCGGAAATACCCGTCCTTTGGAAACCTCGCACCGCGCGACATCTCCTCCCGAGCCGCTAAGGAAGTCTGCGACGAAGGTCGTGGAATCGCTCCGACCGGCCTCGGCGTTTACCTCGATTTCCGCGACGCCACCAAGCGCCTGGGCGAGGACACCATCCGCTCCCGCTACGGCAACCTCTTCCAGATGTACGACAAGATCGCCGGCGAGGATCCCTACAAGGGCCCGATGATGATCTATCCCGCCGTCCACTACACCATGGGCGGACTCTGGGTGGACTACAATTTGATGTCCAACGTCCCCGGCCTCCACGTGCTCGGCGAGGCGAATTTCTCCGACCACGGCGCGAACCGGCTCGGTGCCTCCGCCCTCATGCAGGGCCTCGCCGACGGCTATTTCGTCATCCCCACCACCATCGCCAACTACCTCGTCACCCAGAAACCCGGCACCGTCAGCACCGACATGCCTGAGTTCAAGCAGACCGAGGCGGAAACCCGCGAGCGCATCAACAAGTTATTCTCCATCAAAGGCAAGCGCACCGTGGACTCCTTCCACCGCGAGCTCGGCATGACCATCTGGGACAAGTGCGGTATGGCCCGCTCCCGCGAAGGCCTCACCGAGGCCCTCACGAAAATCCCGCAAATCCGCGAGGAATTCTGGGAGAACGTGCTCATCCCCGGCTCCGGAGCCAACGCCAACATGGAACTCGAAAAGGCCGGCCGCGTCGCCGACTTCATCGAGTTCGGAGAAATCATGTGCTACGACGCCCTCGCCCGCGAGGAATCCTGCGGCGGTCACTTCCGCGTGGAGCACCAGTTCTTCGACAACAGTCCGGAAGTCATCTCCGGCAGCACCCAGGCCGGTGAGGCCCGCCGTGACGATGCGAATTTCTCCCACGTCGCCGCCTGGGAATACAAAGGCCCCGGCAACGAGCCGATCCTCCACAAGGAGCCGCTTGTTTACGAGGAGACCCACGTTTCCATCCGCAGCTACGCTTGAGCCAGCGGAAAATCATGGCATCCCGTGATTCCGACGCTCAAAACATCCGGAATCCTCGGAAAACAACAACAGCCCGCTGACCGTTCGCGGACGTAAAAAACGCGCCGCAGGTCGTCAAAACCCGCGGCGCGTTCGTTTCAAGATGGATTCCGATCTCAGGCCATCTGGGTCTCGCCGTTCGGGCCTTGCGTGACCTGGACGATGCGCAGCGGCAGGCGGACGAGGATCTCACCGTCGCATCCGATATCGATGGAGTAGATGCCGGCTTCTTCGAAACGAAGGCCTTGCAGATTCATCACGATGTTCCGGGTCAGGAACGGCACGTTTTTCGGAAGTTGCACTTCGAACTCCGGCTCGATCGGCATGTTGTTCGGGTCGAGCGACTCACCGTCCTCGTTGATGATGTTGATGGAAAGCTTGTGGCGGCCGGCGTCTTCCGGAGTGAAGCAGAAACGCATGGCAAGGGCGCACGACGGGTGCACCACCGGCACCGCGCGGGCGGCAAGAGTGTCGAAGGTTCCAGAGATGACCAGCTTGCCGTTGTAGTCGGCGGCAAAGTCACAAAGAGTGGCGATTTGGATGTCCATGATATGGATGATTGGATGTTTTATGGATCCGCCCCACGGTTTTCGCGTGGCGGGGCGTCTTGTCTGAAGGGATCGCGGCCAAGCGTAAAGCGCAAAGAATCCGCCCGCACCACCCGCTTCCGGCACCCGGTGAAAAAAAGAATCAGCCGTCGTTTTACCTGCGGAAAAAAACGGACCAGTAAATGGGTGGCAAAGCCGGTCAATCATCCAGTCCGCGCCATTCTCAGACCGGAGAACTGGTCGCTTGGCAGGTGCCAGCATCCTGGTGTTGACGTGGCAAACCGGAACATTGCGAAAATCGAGAGCGACATGCTCAACCATGCGGTTCCGGCGCTACGATGGCACGGCGGCCCGGCCCTTGTTGGCGGAACATGATCTCCGGGGGGCGGAGGTGCATCTCCAGCCAAACGTCAGCCGGTTCCGGGTGATTTCTCCGGCTGACGGGAAGAATGGACCGTGATGATCGAATTCAGGTATTCCTCCAAATTGGTGTAGCCGTCGGCATTGTGATCGGCGTTTCGGTCAGCGGAAATGTCAGGATCCAAACCGTGCTTCTTTTCCCAGGCGTCCGGCATTCCGTCCTGATCGGAATCCAGCGGTGCTGGCAGCGAGCGCAATTCGGGCCAGCCGCCGACGTCTTTCTGCGAGTCGATGATGCCATTGCGGCCAAAGCGGGGTTTTCCTGTCCTGACTTCCTCCACGATTCTTTGATCCACCGTATCGCGCGCCAACGATGCCCCGGCGGCGGCGAGAACCTTCGGGTAGGCCTCCGCGGCAGACGTCTCACAGGAGATAATTGGAAACGGAAACGGCTGCCTGGCACGATTCTTCAGCCCCGTGCCGTCGGCAAAATGAACCCCACCTGCCCAGTTGTCCGCCGCAATTTTCGGGAAACCCTCGACGTGGTTGCCTTCGATATAGAGGAGCGCGTTGTTCGTCGCTCCCTCTGCCGGTTGATTCCGGATTGAGAAAATGCATGAGCGGACGTTGTCATGCGTGGCGGGCCCGGGTTTGTAATAATTGGCCACCCAGTTTACATGTGAATGGGAAGCGTCCGCGCAACTCATGTTTCCCCAGTTGAACATCACGTTGTTCCTCACATCCGCTTGGCAGAAGCGGCGGAAGCTGACCTTGGGATTCCGCTCCATCTGGTGGGTCCACAAGTTGTGATGAAAACTCTGGCG
>JBIHZT010000069.1:0-10409 GCA_044240265.1 Luteolibacter sp.
CCGAGTCCTTTCAAGGTCTGGGCGGAGGCGCTGCCAATGGTGGTGCTGGTGGTAACTCCGGCGATGCTCAGGGTGCCGGAAGATTGCACGTCGATGAGAGCGGAGTTGTTGATGGAGCCCGCTCCGGTGAGGGCCAGGGTGCCGGTGGTGATGGTGGTGTCGCCGGTGTAGCTGTTGGTGTTGGTGAGGGTCAGGGCTTCGGCACCAGTCTTTGTTAATGCGGTGGCTCCGGTGATGATGCCGGCATAGCTGGATGGCGAGTCTACCGCGGTATTGACTGTGAGGGTGGCTGCTGCTGTGGATTTGATTTCGTTGTTACTGCCGCCCACTACCGAGAGTCCGGCAACTTCCTGGCTCTGTCCGTTGAGGTTGAGGATGCCGGAGGTGATTCCCGAGCCGAAGAGCAACTTGGTGCCGGTGGGAAGGCGGTTCGCGCCACCGGAGAGCTTTACTTCTCCGGTTCCGGAGATGATCGAGGTATCGCCGAGGTAGGTATTTGCCCCGGCGAGTTCCAATGTTGTGCCGGAGTTCGGGCGAAGGGCGACACCGTTGAGCGCGGTGCTGCCGCTAATTACATTGGTGATTTTGAGGCTGCCGGCGTTCACGCCGACGCGGGTGCCAGCGGTGCCCCCGACGACGACGCCGCCTTCCCAGACGTTATTGCCGCTGTTTCCTTGGAGGGCACCGAAGAAGTTTGCTCCAGAGCCATTGATGGTGACGGATTTGCCGCTGCCGGTGGTGATACCGCCGTCAAGCGAGAGGCGGCCGGAACTCACGGTGATACTGGATGTGTTGTTGATCGCGGAGGCTGATGCGAGTCGGAGTTCGCCGTTGCTGATACTGGTTGCTCCCTCGTAGCTGTTTGTTCCGGAGAGGATGACGGTTCCTGTTCCACTGGTGGAGAACGCCCCGCTACCGATGATTCCGGCGGCGAAGTCGGTTCCTTGTGTCACAGTTCCAGTGCGGTTGAATGCCAGCGTGCCATTGTTGGTGATGGTGCTGGTTGATGAAAGCACTCCGGTTGCGGTATTGTTGCCGATCTGCAGGGTGCCCGCGCTGATCAGGATGGTTCCTGCCGCACCGCTATGACTACCGCTGACGAGCAGAGTTCCTCCGTTGATCGTGGTGGTGCCGTCGTAAGTGTTTGTGCCAGATAGCGTTTGAGTCCCGGAGCCGATTTTGGTGAGGGAGAGGGTGCCGAAGGTGTTTTGAATCGCACCGCTGAAGGCCTGGTTGGTGGCATCGGCATCGCCGAGGGTGAGCTTGTTGGCGGTGCCGCTGGCCACGTTGTCAACCGTGCCTGCGCCGGAGAGGCCGTTGATGGTTTCGTCAAAGCCGGCGAGGTCGAGGAAGCCGGAGGTGAGGATCACGTTTCCTTTGGCAATACCGTTGGGGATTTGGTTTGAAGCACCAAGAGCGAGAGTGGTCAGGGAACTGTTGATGGTGGTATTTCCATTGTAGTCGTTGGGATTACCGGTGGCGTTGTTGAGGGTGGTGGTCCATGCCTGATTGTTGTTCGACGAAAAGAATCGGAAACCGCTGCTACCGGTCAATTTGCCGGACAGGAGTAAAGTGCTTCCACCGCTGGTGGGATCTGCTCCGAAATGGGCTTCGGCAAGGTTGGCTGTGATGTTTCCGGAAATGACGAGTCCGGTGACTGCGCCGCCGTTTGTTCCGATTCGGAAGCTTCCTGGACGAGAGCCGTTTCCAGCATTCCCGTTGACGATCACGTCATTCACGAGTGTGCGGTTTGATGCCGCGATCTGGATTTGACTGCTGCCATTTACCGTGATGGCGCCGGTTCCGAACTGGCCGCTGGTGATAGCGCCTGGAGTGCCGACTGTGCCCCCCAAGACGGCCGCCCGCATGGTGCCGTTGAGAATAAGTCCGCCTGAAAAGGTGTTGTTAGTGTTAGAAGTGGCTTGAACAGAACCTGCGCTCGTATTGAGGACCACTTGCAATTTGCGGGTGCCGTTATCCGTGAAGACGGCGCTGGCTCCTGCGTCTGATCCCAAGGCGGAAATGGTGAGAACATCCGTGCCCGAGCCCGTGCCGGTGGTGGTGATTGTATTGGTGGAAGCGCTCGTAAGGTTGGTGAAAGCGGCATTAAATCCTGCGAGGTTGAAGGCACCAGTGCTGCTCAAGCTGAGAGCACCGAGATCGTTGAACGCATTAGCGCTGCCCGCTTTCAAGGTGCCACCGCTGACGGAGGTGGCACCGGTGTAGGTATTCGCGCCGGAGAGCGTGGTGGTTCCACCCACGCCTGACATGGTGAAGCCCGCCGCGCCGTTGACCAAGAGGTTCGCGGAAATGATTGTATTTCCCGAGGTGTTGCTGGCGGCGTAGGAGGTGCCGGTGAGGCTGCCGTTGCTGATGGTATCACCACTCGCCGCCGCGGAGTTGACGGAGATAGCACCCGCCGTGCGGCTCAAGGTGCCGAGATCGAGCGAACCACCGCCGAGGGTCAGTGCGGCTCCGTTCCCCAAGGTGCCGGAACCGCTCAAGACCAGGGATCCGGCGTTGATCGCCGTGGTTCCGGTGTAGGTATTCGCACCGGCGAGAGTGACCGTGCCTGCTCCAGTCTTGGTGAAACCAAGGGCACCGTTGGCGAGCAGATTTGCCGAGATAATGGCATTGCCGGTGGTGTTGCTGGCGGCATAAGAAGTGCCGGTGAGACTGCCGTTGCTGATGGTGTCGCCGCTGGTGGCAGCAGAAGTGATGGAGACGGCTCCGACTGTGCGATTGAGAGTGCCGAGATCCAGCGAGCCACCGCCGAGCATCAATGCAGAGCCTGTGCCAAGGGTGCCCGCTCCACTCAATACCACGCTGCCGCCATTGATGGTGGTGGGACCGGTGTAGGTGTTGGCGGAGCTGATGGTGACGGTGCCGGAGTTGTTTTTGGTGATGCTGCCAGAGGAGATGCCAAAGCCACCCGTGCTGCCGATGTTGTAGGCGACGCTGGTGGTGTTGTTGAACACGGCGGAGTTTGGCGTGACGTTGGCGGCGTTGATGTCGATGGTGGTGGTGCCGGTGGCATTGTCGTCGAAGAGCACGTCATCGGACGCGAGGAACTCCGTATTGGTTCCTCCCGTAACAAGTTTCCAGTTGGTGTCGGCCGTGTTCCACAGACCGGTGGCGGCACCGGTCCAATACGGATTGTCACCATTGACGGTGAGCTGGATGGCGGAACCGGTGTCGCCCCAGGTGGCGCTTTGGCGGGCGGAGAGGTTGTTCACCGCATGGGCGAAATTGTTACCACTGCCGCCAATAGGGCCACCGGCGTAGCCGATGAGGTTGTAGGTGGTGCCATTGGTCCAGCCGCCTGCATTGTTGGCGGTGATTGTGGCGGCCGTCGCGCCGGTCGAAAGGGCGGTGGTGACGTTGAGGGCGGCGGAGGTGCTGTTGCTGTAAAGATTGATGCTGGCCCCGCCACTGAGGGTGAGGGTGCCAATGGAGAGTGCCGCTCCGGCCACGCCGTCATTGTTGGAAATGATGCCGCCGGTGCCCGCGCCGACATTCACGGTGTTGACGGTGCCGCTTCCGGTCAGGTTGCCGTTGGTGAGGGTGACGGCGGAAGAAATGGCTGTGCTGCCGGTGTGAAGCAATTTCGCGCCGCTGCCATTCACGCTGATGCCGCTGGAGCTGTTGATGGCCCCGGAGCCGGTGAGTGACAAGGTGCCGCCAGTGATACTCGTCGCGCCGGAGTAATTCGTGGAGGTAGTGAGGATCTGGGTGCTGTTGGATCCGGTCTTGGTGAGTCCGCCAGCGCCGCTGATGTCGGCACCGAAGGAACTGCTGCCCGCCTTGTTGCCGAGGCTGATGGTATTCGCGCCGATGGCGAGGGCGTCGGAGCCTTGGAGGGCGCCGATGTTGTAGGTGTTGGTGCCGGCTAGGACAAAGGTGACGGCTTGCGTGCCGGAGAGACCGGTGTTGAGCGTGGCGTTTTGCAAAGCATTGACGTGGTTCAGCGCGAGGGTTCCGAGGTTTTGTGTTGTCGTGGCAGTGCCGGAGAATGTATTGGCGGCGCTTAGCTTGGTGATGCCTTGGCCGTTGTCAGTGCCGCCAGCTCCTGTGTTTACAAGGGTGATGTTGCCAGCGCCGGAAACGGTCCCCTGGAGGTCCACTCCAAGTGACGCCGAAGCAGCGTTGATGCTGAGCGTGTTTGCGTTGAGATTGATGGTGCCGGTGCTGGAGAAGATCATGCTGACTGTCGCTGATCCGCGCGTCATTAGCATGGAATTCGCACTCAAGCTGGTTGCTCCGTTCCACGTGCTGGCATTGAATCGCGCCCGTATGGTGCCGCCTGCGAGATCAGTGGCCCAGGCGTTGTAGCTGATCGGAACGTCATTGTTCGGCACGGCATTGTTGCCAAGGTTCAGCACACCTTTGGTAAGTTTGACGGCGGAGCTGGCCGTGCCGAGTCCTGCGGCGTTATTGAGGATGATATGGTTGCTATCTGTCGCAAGAGCTAACTCGAATGATGTCAGGTTGGTGCTGCCGTTGATCAGCATTGCAGTCGCAGTGGCGAGGGTGGTCGTTCCTCCCGTGCTCATCATTTTCAGGCTTCCCGTCGCGTTAGAAGCGAAGGTGAATCCGGTTACGCTATTGACGTCGATGATGCCAGGGCTGCTCGCAGTCCCGCCAAAGGCCACGGTGCCGCCGGAAAGGGAGTAGTTTGCCGCGGTGACACTGATTTTCGGGGTGGTGATCGTCACGCCGCTGGTGATTGTCACCGCGCCGGCAGTGCCGCCGAGAACCGCAGTGTTGCCATCCACCCAGTTTCCAAGCGTACCGGTGGAAGAGCTATCGCGCCATGTGCTGGCTGTGGACCAGTTTCCGGCACCGCCGGTTGCGGTTGTTGTGGCACCGTTGAAGTCCCAGTAGAAGTCAGCCGCAGAAGCGGCCTGGCCAAGCGTGAGGACGATGGAAGCAGCGAGGGCGGCGGACTTGAGGAACGGATTGGATTTTGATTTCATCTGGGTGTGGGTAGTTTCTTCGGCGGATGTTTGAGAGTGGATGGTTGCCGGGATTGGATCCGGGCGTTTGCTGAGGGTGTTTTTTGAATTCCGCGGAACGAGTGGCGCCGGGACGGGTCAATGGGTCGCGACAAACGTGACCTTGGGTCGAAGGCGTCACAATATGATCTTGCGCATTTCACCTGTGATCTTGCGCAACATGCTGAGGTTAGGGCGTTTTTGTCTCCCCTGATTGGGGGGGGGGGGCGACTTATGTCACCGGACCTGCGGGTGGCAGGTGGGGTGGGCGCCGCCATTGCATAAGCAGGTTCGCCCCGAAGATGAGCGTGCCGCCGACGAGCATGGATGCGGAGAGAGTTTCGTTGGCATAGTCTCCGCCGATGAAGGTTCCGAGCAGGGCGGGAAGGAACAACACGTAAGCCGCGGTGAAGACCGGCTCGGTGGTGTAGATGAGGCCGGCCTCGGTGGCGGAAACGCGTGGTTGCCAGATGTTCATGAGCAGATAAGCGCCGACCGAGCAGAAAAGCGCGAGGCAGGCGATGATGACGAGGGATTGAAACGAGGCCCCGGCGGCCAGGCAGCTGGCCATGTCGGGGGCGACGATGGCGGTGACCGGCACGAAGAGGATGGCGATGGCGAGAAACATGACGAAGGTGACCTGGGTGCCGCGGTTACCCTGGAAGCGGGAATTTTCGAGGGCGAGAATCTGGAAGGTGAAGAGGAACGCCGCGCACAGGGTTTCGATTTCCCCACGGCCGAGCTTGAGATTTCCCGGGCGTAAGCCGGACAGGACCGCGCCACCAGCGATGACCATCAGGGTCGCGACGACGACGCGCAGCGCTGGTCTCCTGCGGGAGCGCAGGCAGGCCCAGAGCGGCAGGAAAATGCAGTAGGCCTGAGTCAGGAATGCGGAGGTGGACGCCTCGGTGTAGGCCAGTGAATCCGCCTGCATGCCCATGCCGGCCCCGCCCCACAGCGCGAGGATCAGGCCCTGGTGGATTTCGTTTCGCTTCGGGAAATTGCGACGGATGACAAACGGCAGCAGGATGACGGCCCCGAGCCCGAAGCGCGCGAACTGCATCCACGAGGCGAGAAACACACTCGACGCTTCCGGCAGTCGCGCGGATTGCTCCAGATGCAGCACTTTCACCAAGGGAAAGCTTAACGCCCACAAGGCACAGGCGATGACGAGTAGGAAGACGGGCATGGCTTTGGCCTGAGAATGGGGAGCTCCCATCAGGGCGACAAGCCATTCCGAGGACCGCGATTCCGGGAACTCACGGTCCGTGCCTTGCTTTCGGTTGCGGGTGACGCCAGAATGCCTGCGATGACCGGTATCATGCATGGCAGGCGGCAGTTTCTCACCGGATCGACGGCCTGGCTCGGAGCCTCCGCGCTTGGACTCGGGGCGGGGGAGGGCAGGACCAAAACCATCTCCATCTTCCACACCACCGACCTTCACGGCCACATCCTGCCGACGCAGGCCTACGGCGGCATGTCGGACGTAGGCGGCTTCGCCCGCTGTGCGTCGTGCATCCGGCAGTGGCGCAGGGAGTCGCCGGACTCGCTTCTGCTCGACATCGGCGATGTCTATCAAGGCACCGCGGAAAGCCTGATGAACGGCGGCAAGCTGATGATCGGGCTTTTCAACCGCCTCGGCTACGATGCCTGGACTCTCGGAAACCATGATTTCGACTGGGGTCCGGAGCTTCTTGAAAGCAATCTGGCACTTTCGAAATCCCCGGTTCTCACCGGAAATCTCGAACTCGGCGGGAAGATGCCCGGCTCGCTCGGTGGCGCGTGGAAAGCCGTGAAACCCTGGATCATGAAGGAAGTCGGCGGATTCAGAATCGCCCTGATCGGCCTGGTCACACCCGGTCTGCCCTACTGGCTGGCTCCCGAAACCCTCGGCGGCGTTTCCCCGACCGATCCGGCGGAATCCCTCAGACGCTCGCTCGCGCAAGCCCGCGCCGCGAAGGCGGATGCCATCGTGGTCATGGGCCACATGGGTTGGCGGAATGACGATGACTTCGCGAATCCGGTTCGCGAAATTCTCAAGGCCAACGAAGGCGTGGACGTATTTCTAGCAGGCCACACCCATCAGGACAAACCTTCGTGGGAACTCGGCGGAGTGCTTTGCTCGCAGGCCAGCTACTACGGAATCAACTGCGGCCGTGTGGACCTGACTTTCGATCTCGACACCCGCAAGCTTGTCGAGCGCCGCGCCTTCACCCTGCTGATGGACAAGCGCTTCGACCTCGATCCGGTGGTGATGGAACTCGCGCAGCCGGATTTGAAAAAGGCCGACGAACAAATGGCCCGCAAGCTCGGCACCGTCGCGCGGATCATCCCGGGTAAAGGCCGCGGCAACCGCCTCTCCAAGCTGTTCTGCGAATTCTTCAGCGAGGCTCTCCAGCGGAATGGAACGCCGGTCGATGGAGTTTTCCACGGCACCTTCGGCACCGGCGACGTCGCGGCCGGCGACATCAGCGTCGCGGACTGTTGGGAAATGCTGCCTTACGAAAACCTGCTTTCCATCGTCGAAGTCAGCGCGGCGGAGCTGATTGAAATCGTGCGGGAGGACCGCAAGGAGTCAAATTCGGATCGCACGCTATGGCCGTTCGAGCTGGATCTGGACAAGCAGGAGAAACCCACCCGTTTCCTGTTCAGTGGTGAGCCGGTCGCCGCCTACCGCCGCTTCAAGATCGGCATGAACAGCTACGACGCCCAGTCCGGCGGGCGCAAGCTCATGCGTCTGCGGGAAATCGCCGCCGCTCCGTCCGCCAAGCGGGTGACCACCAGGATCGATACCCGCGGCGCGCTCATCGACGGGATTCTCAACCGCAAGGAGATTTCCTGAACAGGGGACGAGAGGCCCATGCCGCCTACCCCGAAAATTCACGCTTTCTTCATTGGCATTTCACGGGGACTGGCTCAAATCCAGCAATGCCACGCGTCCTACTTGTTGAAGATGAACCGGCGATCGCCGACACGCTCGTTTACGCGCTCGGCACCGAGTGTTTCGAGGTCACCCACGCCCTGACCGGCGCCGACGCCATCGCCGCGGCGCAGCGCGAGCATTTCGACTTCGCCATCCTCGACATCGGCCTGCCCGACATGACCGGGCTGGATGTCTGCCGCCGCCTCCGCGAGGGCTCGTCCATCCCCGTCCTTTTTCTAACTGCCCGCGATGGCGAGATGGACCGCATCCTCGGTCTGGAACTCGGTGGCGACGACTACGTGACCAAGCCATTTTCCCCACGGGAAATCGTCGCCCGCGTCCGCGCCATTCTCCGCCGCTCGCAGGCTGTGCTCCCTGTGACGCACGCGCATCCCGCTGCCGGGAACGGGCAGGTCCTGCATCACGACACCGCGGCGATGCGCGTGCACTGCCACGGTGAGCCGCTCGATCTCACCGCGCACGAATACAAACTGCTGCTCGTCCTGCTAGGGAAGCCGGGCCGCGTCTTCACCCGCGACCAGCTGCTCGAGCACGCGTGGCAGGACCCCGGCGCGGTCACCGACCGCACCGTCGACGCGCATGTGAAATCCATCCGCGCCAAACTGCGGGCGGTGCGCGGCGGTGCCGAGGACCTGATCCAGACCCGTCGCGGGCTGGGCTATCTGCTTTCCCTGTAAGTCCCATGCGCTTCACCCGGGTCACCCTGTTTTTCATCGCGTTCATCATCACGCTCGGGTTCTATCAACTCGCCCGGCAGTTTCTATCCGAAGTCGAGCCGCAGGCGTTTCAAGGTACGGAGGAGGTCATGGTGGACACGGCGAACCTGCTGGCGGAAATGGTTGGCAAGGACGTGCGCGAGCACGATTTCAAGGCGGACGAACTTCGCCGGGCTTTCGCCGGGGCCCGCGGCCGTGTGCTCGAAGCGCGGATTTACCAGCACATGAAGGTAAAGGTCGGCATGCAGGCCTATTTGACCGATTCAAAGGGCGTCGTCATTTTCGACTCCGAAAACGGCCGGCGGGAAGGGGAGGACTACCTGTCGAAGCGCGATGTGGCGCTGACGCTGGCCGGGGGATACGGCGCGCGCAGCAGCAGGGACAGGGAAAACGACTCCTCCACGTCGGTGCTCTACGTCGCCGCTCCGGTCGGTGATCCGAAGAAGCCGGACGGCGTGCTAACGGTTTTCAAGCCGCAGGCGGATGTCCTGCCCTTGGTGCGCGAGCGGCGGCGGATCATCTACATCGCCTGCGGGCTCATCGGCAGCGGGATTTTGTTTCTCATCGGCGCGGTGTTCCTGTGGCTTTTCCGGCCTATCGGGAAAATCACCGAATACGCCCGCGCCATCGAGCGTGGCGAGCGCCCGCCCAAGCCGAAGATCGGCATCGGTCGCGAGGTCAACACGCTGGCCCACGCGCTCGACTCGATGCGGGACGTGCTCGAAGGCCGCCGCTACGCCGAGCGCTACATCCAGACGCTCACCCACGAGATGAAGAGCCCGCTCGCCGCCATCCGCGGTGCCGCCGAGCTGTTGGACGAGGAGATGCCGGTCGATGTCCGCAAGCGCTTCCTTGAGAACATCCGCGCCGAGACCGCCCGCAGCGAGCGGCTGATCAACCGGCTGCTGGAGCTCTCCGCCATCGAGGGCCGCGCCAGCCTGGAGAAACCGGAGGAACTGGATTTTCACGCCATCGTCGCCCGCGCCATCGACCAGGCCCGCCCGCTGGCGGAGGTCGCGGGGGTTGTGCTCCAGCACGAAGCGTCCGGCCCGTCCGTCACCATGCGGGGAGACGCCTTCATCCTCCGTGCGGCGGTCACCAATCTGTTGGAGAACGCCATCGATTTCTCACCGCAGGGGGGCGTGGTCGAAATCGCCGCGCAAGCCACCGGAGCCAACCTCGTCCTCACCATCCGCGACCATGGCCCCGGCGTCCCCGATTATGCGCGGGATAAAGTCTTCGACCGGTTTTTTTCCCTGCGCCACCACGCCTCGAAGCGCAAGGGCACCGGACTCGGGCTGACGCTTGTGCGGGAAGCGGCGGAGCTCCACGGCGGCACGATCACCCTGGTGCCGGCGGAGGGTGGGGGGATGGTGGCGACGCTCGTCCTGCCGCTGACGTGATGCCGGTTTCCCGAAAAATATCGCATCATCGCGAGGCGGAGCTAGACGTCCCGGCGAGTTTCGGCATTACTCTGCCCGCAGTCGCCCCGCGCGGCTGGAAAAGTCGCCGTCGTGGCGGAATGGTAGACGCCACGGACTTAAAATCCGTTGTTGGGCAACCAGCGTGGGGGTTCGAGTCCCCCCGGCGGCACCTGAATTCATTGATTTCCAGTTGATAACACACATATTTTGGAAACATTGAATTTTTCCAGAATTCCTTGGATGCTTAGATTTTGGTCCCAATTGATTGCGGAAAGAATATCTAGGGAATACCTGATTTCGACGTCTTGAGGCGATTCTGCCGGGGCAGGAT
>JBIHZT010000575.1:0-2936 GCA_044240265.1 Luteolibacter sp.
GACAAGACGTGAGCGTTAGTGTCTTTCGGTCAAGTAAAAATTTCTACAAATCAGGCCTTCTCGGCGAGCAGAATGTGTGCAAACTGTCGTCATTCGGGGGAGGGCTGCGTCATCGGAGGCATTGACGTCGGCCACTGGCACTCGTGGCTCGCCAAGGAACGCCTCGTTACAAAAGTGTTCGCCCGCGTCTCATCATTCACTGAACTGACCAAGATTGCTCAAACGGGACAAGCTGCCGCGGTGCTGCCGGACTTGGCACGAGTTGACTTCGATCCAAAGCGTTTCGCCCACCATTCGATCCCCGCGTTACGGAACCGGACCTTGGTCCCGAACACACGCAGTCTTGAAAGATCTGGTATTGTTCCAGGTGCCGCAAAGAAGCTGGCGGAATTGCTCACGCTTGGTTGAGTTCATTTTTTCGGCAGTTCCCTATGAATCAGCAACGGCAAGACGAACGCCCCCGGTCTTTGTCTCCAGATCTCCCCAAAGATCAAAGTGACGTAAGCGCTGAGTGTTTCTATTTAGTTCTGTTCAAACGCACGATGGCGTTAAGAGCAAGACCACTGTCTTAATCAAGCGGCTGAAGTGCGTTGAGTTCGCGAAGTTCTTCAAATGCTTCTGTGAAAAAGTAGGCCCATCCCTCGGCTGAGATGTCGATGCGGCAGCGGAATGGACCGGGGATGATCCAGTTATCTCCGTCATATTCGGCGATGAAAACGGGTTCCGATGTGTGCATGATGCTGATGCCGTCGCTATCCAGCTCGTAAAAATCCATGTATTCGAGAGGCGCTTCCTTGGTCTGCTCAACTACGGATACTTGTTTCAGTTTGATGCCGGGGTTGATGTGATCGCGGACGTTCTTCAGAATTCTTCCCGCGAGAGTGCTTGGGCTGAACGGCTCAAGGGATTTTGATGCGATGGGGGCGTCATGATCCGCTGGTTTGACCGCTTCGATTTTCAGGAAAAGGTCGTCGGAAAGGGTAATTCGGGCAAGCGTTAGCGACTGGTTATCAACCACCCACGAGCGGTAGAGAGTCGGCGAATAGTCAGTTGGTAGATGATGTAGGATCATTGTAGTGTTGTTTTTGGTTTGTTGTCTTGGGACGTCAGATTAAAGCGGTTGGGCCGTCCCATCCCCCCCTCCTCAAAATAGAGCGGTCGGACCGTCACTGGCCCCTATGGGGCCTCACCTTGGAGCGGTTGGAGCGTGACAGTGCCCTCTTGCGAGCTTTGCTTGCCATGATGCCGATGGTTCCTAATGTCGCCAAAGTGATTGAAAAACTCATTTCCGGTGGTCAAACCGGCGCAGACATCGCCGCGCTCGATGTGGCGTTGCGGTTTGATTTCCCCCACGGTGGCTGGTGCCCAAAGGGTCGGCGGAGCTTGGAAGGTCCGATACCCGGCCGCTACCTGCTGGACGAAACACCCTCCGCTTCCTACCTCCAAAGGACGGAACGGAACGTCCGGGATTCCGATGGAACAGTCGTTTTTACTATGGCGGAAACGGTGACCGGAGGCTCGTTGCGCACGATTGGTTTTGCAACGAAACACGATAGGCCATGCGTGCATTTGAGCCGGGAAATCGGGCTGTTCGGTTATCGTGACCGGAGTGAACTTCTTCTGGAGTTCGTGCGTGAACACGGGATCAAACGACTGAACGTGGCTGGTTCGCGGGAAAGCAAAGAACCCGGAATTCATGCCTGGGTCATGGGCGTCATTGAGAATGCGTTTTTCTGGGATCGGATTCATCCGGGAACCCTTGGAGGGCCGGGAGAAGGTTGACCATGGAATGTCAGGGGTTCGTTCTTGTCCGGCTTCGCGTATTCTGCTACCGCTCTGAGATGAAACCGACCCATTCATTGTTTGCGGCCATCGTGTGGCTTGCGGTGGCGGCTTTTGGATTCGGTCAGGAAGCGGCCACAACCAAGGCCACGATCAAGCTCGTTTCGGGTGAGGTAATGACGGGCACGCCCGGAGCGGTGCGCGATGGCTCCCTTTCATTGACTACGGAATACGGTCCGATCCGGATTCCTGTCGATAAATTGTCACCCGAAACTAAAACCAAGTTGGGAATTGGGAAAGAAGTCGATGCCGAGGGCCTACGAACCCGAATCCGGGAATTGGAAGACCTAGTTGCCCGGTTACGTGAGGAAAACGCTAACCTACGGCGTGGTGCAGCCCCGGCAATTCAACCGGCGGTCAGTGGTGCCGCAGCCGGAGCCAGCGCCACGTCAACACCCCCATCCGCGACCGATGGCGGCGGGTACCGGATTTCGAGCAGCGGAAAACGGCACAATTCTAGGTGCCGGTATTTCAACAGCGCTGGGAGGGCTGGATCCGCGAATGAGGGAGTGGCGTGTAAGATTTGCGGAGGATGAGGCGGCTATTCGTTGTTCTGCTGAGTCTGGTGCTGGCTGTGCGCGCCGCAGATGTGCCGCCGTCGCTCCGTGTGGCGACATGGAATCTCCAATGGTTTCCCGGTGGTCGCATGGGTGCGCCGAAGGCCGATCAGGATCGGCAGATTGAGCAAATCCGAGGCGAGATAAAGAAAATCAATCCCGACATCCTTCTTCTTCAGGAGGTCGGATCCGCCGCCGCTTTGGAGGAAACCCTGAAACCGCTGGGACCCGAATGGAAGATTGCAATTGTGAGCCAGTACAAGGACGGGAATTTCATTTCCGGGCAGCAGGTAGCCATTGCCGCGCGGATTCCTGCGGAGGCGGTGTGGGCCGAGTCGTGGGAGCGCGGCTGGGCCGGCGCACCGCGAGGATACGCCTATGCCTCGTTCGTGGTGGGAGGCAAGCGGATCGCCGTTTACTGTGTCCATTTAAAATCGAATCTGGGAAACCCTCCTGCAAACACCTCTAAGCGTGAGGATGCGATGGAGCAGCTACTAGGACACGTGAATACCGGGCGGGACCGGGTTCCCAAACCGG
>JBIHZT010000070.1:0-10377 GCA_044240265.1 Luteolibacter sp.
GCCGTCCGCCCAGACGGAGATGCCGCCGCAGCCGCGGGTGTCGCCGACTTTATAGACGTCGTAGCCCTCGCCCTGGTCGTCGTGGTAGGGCTTGTTGACTTTTCCATAGGGGAGCTTGAGGCGGTCTTCGATGTACCACTTGTCGATGATCGGGTAGGGGACGCGCTTGAACCAGCAGTCGATGCCGCTGTTTTCCGGGCCGGGGCGGAGCGCGGGGCCGTAGGTGCGGAAGGCGACGAGGTCGTTTTCCCAGGCGAAGTCGTCCTTTCGCTCGGGTACGAAACGGGCGAAGGTGCGCGGCTTGGCGGGCATGAAGACTCCGGGCAGTTTCACGCCCTTGAAGGTGGCCAGATCGGTGCGGCGTTTTGAGGGATCGAGCAGACGGACGATTTCCGATCCGGCGAGCAGAAACGCGCCGGAGCCGTAAACTTCGGTCGAGTCGGCGCCGGTTTCCAGATTGTCGGGGGCCTCGCCGATTTTCTGGATGAATCCCATCATGCCGGTTGGCTGGATGTTGTTAGCGAGTGCCTGATAGCCTTTCATGACCGCGGGTTTGAAGGCATCGGCCGGGAGCAGGCCGCGGTTGATGCCCCAGGCCATGGCGTAGGTGAAAAACGCGGTGCCGGACGACTCGCCCTTGGGGTCCTGCGGGTCGAGCAGGCTGGTGCGCCAGAGGCCGTCGGGGTTCTGGAGCTTGAGCAGCGCGTGCATCATGTCGTGATAGAGTCCGAGGTATTTCGGGCGCGACGGATGGTCGGCCGGGAGGTAGTCGAGCACATGGATCAAACCGCCGACGACCCAGCCGTTGCCGCGAGCCCAGAAGACTTTTTTCCCGGTATGGCTGCGCTGGGTGAAGAACTTGTTGTCGCGGTAGTAGAGGTGGTGCGTGGGATCGTAGAGCACGTCGGTGGTGGTCCACCATTCGCGGTCCGCCCATTCGAAATATTTCGGGTCGCCGGTGATCTGCGAGAGATGCGCCCAGACGGGAGGCGACATAAAGAGCGCGTCGCACCAGCACCAGGTGAAGGAGCCGCCGGAAATCGACTTCGGCGTTTCCTTCGCGAGTGCGGCCAGGACCTTGTCAAAATGCGCGACGCTCGGCTCCATCTTCGCCTTGTCGTTGTCGAGCCGGTACATTTCCAGCCAGGCCTGGAGCACCGCGTGGTCGTCCGCATGGGTCACGCGGGGGCCGGGGCCGTAGGCGAGTTGCTTGCCGAAGGAATCGAGCGCTTCCAGGTATTTCGCGTCGCCGGAGACCTGGTGGAGCGCCGCAAGCCCCATGAAAAACGGTGCCTGCGTCCAGTCGTGGATCTTGTGCTTCGAGGGATTCGCGATCTGCCAATCCGCCACCCGCTTCATGTCCTTGAGGATCTCGGCGAGCTTCGGGTCGGCGGCGGTGAGCGGGGAAATCATCGCCAACAGGACGACGGCGAGTTTTCCAAAAGTGGAACGGCGGGATGCGGTGGATGGATGCATGGGGATTTTTAGAAACTGTGAAATGTGGAAACTGAAATTCCGGTTGCCACGGATCGGGGCGAGTGGAGAATGGCGACCCGCCGCGTGAAAGGAATTTCGGCGAATCCCCACATGCTTATGGAAACACGACTGATGCCATCACCTCGCGAAGCGGCGATTCTCGATACTGAAGAAATGCGCGCCTCCTTTCTCCTCGATGAGCTTTTCATCACTGGCGAAGTCTGCCTCGTTTACACCGACCTCGACCGCGCCGTCGTCGGCAGCGCCATCCCCACCACCGCCGCCCTCGAGCTTGGAAACGACGACGCCCTCAAGGCCGATTTCTTCTGCCAACGCCGCGAACTCGGCATCCTCAATCTCGGCGACGCCGGCACCGTCACCGTCGATGGCGCCGCCTATGAGCTCGGCAAACACGACTGCCTCTACATCGGCCGCGGCAGCCGGGAAATCAGCTTCGCCAGCGCCACCGCCGAGTCGCCCGCCGTTTTCTATCTGGTCAGCTACCCGGCCCACGCCACCCATCCCACGGTCAAAGCCACCCGCGCCGATGCGAACCGCGTCGAACTCGGCACCCGCGACGAGGCCAACGAGCGCACCATTTTCCAATACGTCCACGAAAACGGCATCAAGAGCTGCCAGCTCGTCATGGGCTTCACCGAGTTCCAGCCCGGCAGCATCTGGAACACCATGCCGTGCCACACGCACGACCGGCGCAGCGAGGTGTATTGTTATTTCGACGTCCCCGCCGCGCACCGCGTGCTCCACATGATGGGCGAGCCGCAGGAAACCCGCCCGCTGTGGGTCGCCGACCGCCAGGTCGTGCTTTCGCCGCCGTGGTCCATCCACTGCGGCTGCGGCACCGCCAGTTACCGCTTCTGTTGGGCGATGGGTGGGGAAAACCAGGCCTTCACCGACATGGACCGCGTGGAAATCGCGGAGCTGCGTTAAGAAACAAGAGGCAAGAATCCAGAAACAAGACATCTTGTCTGGATTCTTGATTCTGGACTCTCACATCTTCAAAATTCATGAATCCATTCGACCTCAGCGGAAAAACCGCCCTCGTCACCGGCTGCAAGCGCGGCATCGGCTTCGCCATGGCGGAAGGCCTCGCCGAAGCGGGCGCTAACATCATCGGCGTCAGCGCCAGCTTGGAGACGGGCAGTGCGATTGAAAAAGCCGTCACCGCCCTTGGCCGGACCTTCACGAGCTATCAGTGCGATTTCTCCGATCGCGAAGCCGTGAAGGCCTTCGCCACCCAAGTCATCGCCGAGCAGGGCGTGCCGGACATTCTCATCAACAACGCCGGCACCATCAAGCGCGCGCCCGCCGCCGAGCACAGCGATGAATTCTGGTTCGAAGTCATCGACGTGAACCTCAACGCCCAGTTTCTCCTCAGCCGCGCGATTGGCGGGAAAATGATTGAGCGCGGCAGTGGGAAAATCATCTTCACCGCCTCGCTGCTCACATTCCAAGGCGGCGTCACCGTCCCCGGTTACGCGGCGTCGAAAGGCGGCATCGGCCAGCTCACGAAAGCCCTCGCCAACGAGTGGGCTGGCAAAGGCGTTAACGTCAACGCCATCGCCCCCGGCTACATTTCCACCGACAATACCGAGGCCCTGCGCGAAGATCCCGTCCGCAGCCAGCAAATCCTCGCCCGCATCCCGGCCGGCCGCTGGGGCGATCCGGACGATTTCAAAGGCCCCGTCGTCTTCCTCGCCAGCGAGGCCTCCCGCTACGTCCACGGCGAGATCCTCGTCGTCGATGGCGGCTGGATGGGCCGCTGAGTTACTCCATCAGAAAATTTTCCGGATCCAGCGCGGAAGTCACCTGCCGCGCTCCAGATGCACGGCGACGCATTCCGTGTCCGGCAGGATGTGTTTCTCGATGGACACGGCGACGTGCGCCAGCGGGTGGTTTTCCAACAGGTGGCCGGCGATGTCCACCGCCAGCGTCTCGATCAGGCGGCGCGGGCGGACTGCGGCGAGCGATTGGATTTCCAGCGAAACCTGATAGTAGTCGATGGTGCGGGAAATCTCGTCGGCGAGCCCGTCGAAGCCTTGGGACGGCGTCAGGCGGAGGGTGACGAGCAAGACCTGGGACGTGGCGCGTTCCTCGTCCGGCACGCCGATGTGGGCGGTGACGCGGAGGCGGCGGATCTCGATGGTGTCAGACATGGGAGATGAGGTTGCGGTCGAGCGCTTCCATCAGCAGGAAGCGGGTCGGCTGGTTGAGATTGAGGGAAAAGGCGTCCGCCGGAGTGAGCCAGCGGAATTCCTCGGCCTCGTCATTGAGCGTGACGGCGCTGGAGGTGGCGCGCGCGACGTAGTTGAGCAGCAGGAAATGCTCGGGGCGCTGGAATTCCAACGAATCGATGCAGTCCTGCACGAGCACGAACTCGATGTCGCGGAGCTCCAGTCCGGTCTCCTCGCGGATCTCGCGGCGCAAGGCGGCGGTGGACGATTCGCCGCGCTCGATTTTCCCGCCGGGGATGCCCCAGCGGTCGCCCCATTTGTGGGTGCGGACCATCAGCACGTGGCCATTTCCATCGCGGATGAGCGCGCCGACAGTGGCGATGGGCCGCGAAACGCTGCGGCGGCGGTCGAGCAGGGCGCGCAGGACGCCGAGGTCGGGGACCGTGATGTCCGGGCGGACGGCGGCGAGGATTTCCGCGTGGTTGTAGCCGGTGAGCACGGCGATGGAGGAAATGCCGCCGTGGCGCGCGGTTTCCACATCGTGCGTCATGTCGCCCACGAAGGCCGTTTCGGCGGGATTGAGCCCGTGGGTTTCGAGGATTTGGTGAATGACCTCGCGCTTGTCGAGCACGCCGGAGTAGGTGGCCTCGAAATGGTGACGGAGACCGAAATCATCCATCTGGCGCTCAAAGGCGAGCGTATCCATCGATGTCAGGACAAACGTGCGGATGCCGAGTGCGGTGCACCATTCGAGCTTTTCGCGGGCGTGGGGCAGGACGGTGACGGGCGTGACGGCGGCATCGAAGGCCGGGCGGAAGTGGGCTTCGAGTTCCTCCAGCGGGATGTCCGGGAGTTGTTCGGCGTAAAATTCCCGGTAAGGCAGGCGGAAGGCGCGGCGGAACCCCTCGCGGTCGAGGGCGGCGATTTGGTATTTTCCGAGCACGGCGTTCGTCGCCTCGATCACCGGGCCGAGATCGTCCACGAGCGTGCCGGACCAATCGAAAATGAGGTTGCGAAACATGGGGTGGGAAAGACTTTAGACACCAGAATCCAGAGTCAAGAGACTGCAATGTGGAATGATGGAGTGGGATCGCGCGCGTTTCTTGTTTCTGGACTCTGGACTCTGGCTTCTCATCCCAATTGAAACTTGATGGATTTGATCCGCCCCTCGCCGAGTTGGTTGCGGATGCGGGTGAGCAACATGGGTTTCATTTGCTCCAATTGGAAGCGCAGGGCGGGCTGGGTGACCCGGAGCACCAGATTGCCGCCTTTTACGGAAATCGGCTCGGTGTGGCGGGCGATGAAGTCGCCGGCGAGCTCCTTCCAAGTCGCACGGACCTGGTCTTCGTGCAGACCATCTTCCGCTCCGGCGGCACGCAGGATCGCGGCGACGAACTTTTGCGCTAGATGGATGCCGGCCGTGAGGTCCGCCGGTTCTTCCGCGCCACGCCATTCCCGCAGGATTTCCTCTCGGATTCTGCTGGAGCGCGGCGGCTTTTTCATGGCCCCGGGGCGATTAGGCGTCGCCATCCTCACCGATCGCCTCCACCGGGCAGCCTTCCATCGCCTCGCGGCACTGGGCGAGCTCCTCGGCATTTTCAGGCTGCTTGAAAACGTAGGAATAACCTTCGTCCTCGGCGCGGGTGAAGTTGGCCGGAGCCGTCTCACGGCAGAGGTCACAGTCGATGCACTGGCTGTCCACATAGAACTTGCCGGTTACGTTCTCCACATTCTTGTCTTCGCGATCAGCCATAGTAATAAAAAGGATTAGCGACTCCTTCGATGCCTTTCCCGGCCGCGGGTTGCAACTGGAATTTTCTCAAACGGCATTCCTGCCCGCAGTTCTTGCTTGGGTTGCCGGTTCCGCGGCAGCTAGGGTCGGTCCCGCCCCATGTCCCCGCCGAATCTCAGTGAAAAGCTGCTCGCTTCCGTCTCGCGGGATTTTTTCCGTCCGCTGACCCGGCCGTCGGCGGCGATTTACGTCGATTGCGCGGAACGACTCACCGACGTGGCGGGCGAGGCCGGGCGGATTCCCCACGCCGAGGCGATCGCGCTGATCCGGGAAATCCTCGCGGCGCATCCGGACATCGTGCTCGCCGACGACGAGGGCGCGTCCCTCCGCGATGCTCGCCAGCGCGCCGGCCAGTTTTTCAACCGCCTCTGCGATTCGCGCTGGCTGGAAGACCAGCAACTCGGCCTGCACGAACGCTGGGCGCTCGTCTCCCCCGGCCTCCGCCCGCTGCTCCGGCTCTTGCGCGAACTCGCCGAGGATGAAATCGCCGAACTCAAAACCTTCGCCGACACCGTCCGTGGCGTTTGCGAAACCCTCGAACGCCCGAACATCCTCGACCCGCGGTTGCAGGAATCCGACGAAATCCGCAGCACCGTCACCGACTGCAACGCCCGCCTCGAAAGCGCGATCATCCAGCTCCACGGCGTGGAAAAACTGATCTCGCTCTTCGACCGCCGCCAACGCCTCAGCGACTCGCCGGCGGAAACCTTGCGACTGCTCTACGCCGAGTTCGGCGCCGGCCAGCACATGGTTTGCTACGATGCCCTTCGTAGAAACGGTCTGCTGCCCCGGCTCCAGGTTTTGCGCTCGTACATCGCCGATCGCCGCGACGATCCGCTTGTAAAAGAGCGCCTCGCAGAAGGCCTCGCCGCCCACTACCACTGGGACGAAAACGAATCCTATCACCGCGCTGAAAAAGCCCTGAGCGACCTCGAACACCGGCTCTCCGCCATCCGCCTCGTCGCCGATGCCATCGACGCCCGGATGGCCTCCTTCAACCAGCTTTCCCAACAACGCTACCGCTACCAGACCGAGCTCCGCGGCCGCCGCCCGGAAATCGTCAAGGCCTACTGCGACGCCATCAATGCCGCCCACGAAGGCACCCGCCTCGCTGCCATGCGCGATGCCGAGCCCGACTTCGCCCCGCTTGTCCCCGAGGTAAAATTCTTCTTCGGCAGCGAGTCGCTCGCCCGCACCCGCCGCGTGAAAGCTCCGGCCGATCTCACCTTCGGCAACGATTCCGGGGGGCGCGATGAAACCGCCGAGGAAACGCTCGCCGCCCTCCGTGAGCGCCAACGCCTCGCCCTAACTCCCCAACGCGCCGCCCGCCTTGTCGCCCGCCTGCTGCCGGAAAAATCCAGCGTCGTCATGACCTCGGATTTCTCCGCCGCCGACCTCGATGAAATGCTCGATCTGCTCGCCATCGCCGCCTATGAGCACGCCGTCACCGCCGACGGTCAGCGCGTGAAATGGACCATCGACGGCCCCGGAAAATCCACCGGCCTCACCCCCGAAAAAATCCCCGCCGACCCCCACGCCGGCTGGAACGTCGACCGCTTTCAAATCCAACGAATCTAATTTCATGTCCGATCCTAACTGGCCCCGCTTCTGGTCCGACGTCCCTGACGACGACCGCCCGGCGATCCGCGAAATCCTCGCCGAGCTCATCGGTCGCGGCACCTTGCTCGGCAGCAGCGGCGCGGGGCGCGATCATTTCCTGCTCGCCCGCGATCACTATCAGGAACACCTCAAGGACTACCTCGCGCCGCTCGGGTTGGAGCTCATCATCGACGACGATTTCTTCATCCTTCAAGCCCGCCCGCGGCCCGAGGCCTGCCACTTGCTCGCACAGTTCACCAAGGATGAAACGCTGCTCTTGCTGGTCCTCTGGCGCGTCTGGGACGATCACCGCACGAACGAAGCCAGCAGCGCCGTCATTCTCACGGTCGATGATTTGTGGACGCGCTTCCGCAACACCTTCGACAAGATCGATCCGCCGGAAAAAACCCACCTGGACTCACTTCTCAGCCGCTTGAAACGCCACCGCCTGATCCGCACTCACAAGCCGGATGGGGCGCTCCAGCTCGGCGAGACGCTCATCGAAATCCTGCCCAGCCTGCCGCGCGTGATCCCGTTTGACAGCCTCGAATCCTGCCTCGCCCGTGCCGCCCTCTATCAACCCGCCGCCGAAGCCTGACATGAAGACCCGCGTCCACCTCAGCCGCATCCTCGCCATTAACTGGTATGGCTATCGCCGCTTCATCGACGTCTCCGGGCTCTCGCTCATCACCGGCGCTAACGGTTCGGGAAAAAGCGTGCTGCTAGACCTCATTCAGTTCGTGATGTTAGGCGAATCGCTCAGCCGCTTCAACAAAGCCGCCGCCGGTGCTGGCAGCGGCCGCTCGCTTCGCGGATACTGCCTGTGCGACACGAACACGCAGGGCAAAGACGGTCAGGAACGCTACCTACGCCCGTCCGGCGTGACGCTGGCAGGGCTCGAATTCGTCTGGCCGCTGGCAAAAGGCGAGGAAACCCCGCGCCGCGAAACGTGGGGCGCCCGCATCGAGTTCGAAGGCCCGACCGCCAAGGCCCGCACGCTTTGGTTCACCATTCCCAACCGGCTTGAGCGCGAGGATTTCCTCAGCGCGGAACTCGATCCCGACGCCGTCGCGTTCATGTCGGAGGACGAATTCCGCGTGCATGTGAAACGCGATCTCGGCGGTGAAGTCTTCGACCGCCAGGCATCGTATCTCGAAGAAATGGGCTCGCGCAGCCATCTCGGCTTTGACCGCGTGCAGATGAACAAAACGCTGCCGAACTCGATGGCCTTCCAGCCGGTCGAGTCGTTCGAGAAATTTATCCGCGACTACTTGCTAGAACCGGGCTTGCCGGATGTGAAAGCGGTCCGCGCCAGCGTGGACGCCCACCGCCGCGCGCAGGAACGCCTGGAGAAAATGCACGACCAGCACGCGCGGCTCGTCCGCATCAGCGAGCGCCATGTGGAATACGTTACTGCCCGCCGCGACGCCCGCTTGCACGCCCATTTGCGCATCGCGCTGGGGCACGAGCAGAAGCTGGAGAACTTAATTTCCCGTCAGTCCGAGCTGGAGCAACTTCGATTTCAAAACGCCGAGTCGCGCGCCGATCACGAGGCCGCGCTAGCAGAGCGCAACGAACTCGATTCACAACTCGCGAAGATCCGCCTCGTCGCCGGAAACGACCTGCAAATCACCCGCCTCGCCGAGGATCGCAGCCACCGTGACGAAGTCGCCCGCGAGCTCGACGCGCTTCGCGAGACCGAAAAATCCGCCCGCCAGTTTCTTCACGACCGCACGCAGTATTGGAAACAATGGCTGCGTCTCGCGCAGGAATTCGGCTTGGAGGAACCGGAGCAAGCCGCCGATTGGCTCAAGCAAATGCAGGGCGCGGACGAAAGTCTCGCCCTTGATTCCGCCGCCAAGATGCCGCGGATCTATCAAGCTATGGTCAACGACGCCCGCGATCAACTGCGGCCGGTCGAGGAAGAAATCAAGGTGCTCGAAAACCGCGAATCCCGGCTCCGCCGCGAGTTGGATGATTTGGATCACAAAGGCAGCGCCGCTCCGTCGCCGCTGCTGGATGCGTTGAAATCCCGCGGCCAGCGGGCCGATGCGTTCGGCCGCGTGATCGAGGTGAAGGCCGCGGCCGAGCCGTGGTGGCCGCTGCTGGAATCGCTGCTAGGCAACAAACGCGGTGCGGTGCTGGCCGAAGATTTTAAAGCAGCTTGGGATCAAGCCCGCCGCCTTGGACACGTGGAAGAACCACTTGTGCATGCTGGAGAGCTTTCATCTTCCAAGGATGCGAAGCCGGGGACGGTCGCCGCATTTTTTGAAACCAAACACGAGCTCGCGAAAGCCTATCTCCAACATCTTTACGGCGATCTGGTCGCCGTCGAAAAAGTCAGCCAGCTCGACTCGCATCCGCGCGCGTTTTCCAAAGACGGCTGGCTCAAGGACCCGCCGCATCGCCAGCATTTTCAACCCGCCAAGGAGTTCACCATCGGCGAGGAAGGTCTTCGGAGATTGCGAACTCTACGACAGGACGAGCTTGCGGAAGTGAAGGAGGAACTGACTTTGAAACTCCGTTTGCGCGAGGATTGGCGGACATTCCTGCATCGCGGCGAGCAGTGGACGTTGGATAAAGCCGACCCGCCGGCTGGTAGTTCGAAGCTGCGCGATTTGCCGCGGTTGCGCAAAGAACTCGCCCAGCTCGACGAGACGATCCGCCTGCTTGCCACGCCCGAGCGCGAGGCGACCGTGGAGAAGCTGCGGGTGTTGGAGAAGACGTTTCAGGGCGTCATCGAACGCACAGGACGACTCGCAAACAGCATCGAGAAATTCGCCCAACAGGAGCGCGTGTTGCACGACAGTATGGCTGCGCTGATGGAGGACGAAGCGGCATCGCTCACGGAACGCCAGCTCAGCCGCGAGTCGCTTGAAGGCGTGAGGGATGCGGAAATCTCCGAGCTCATCGCTGCTGCGAGGACGCAGTTTCCCAAGTGGCAGCAGCGGCTTGACGCGTCGTCGGAAATGGCGCGCATCCGCGAGTTTGATTCGGACAAGGCACGCCGTGACCGCGATTTGGAACGCCATGCGCTGGCAGAAAAACACCCGGAAACCGCTGAGGCGTTTGATCCCGGCGATGACGAGAATTCCCGTTACGACGCGCGGCGGATCGAGCTGGAAACCCACGAGTTGGAGAAATACACCGCCGCCGCCGAGGACGCGCGCAAGGAGTGGGAAGACCGGCTCCAGCACCAAGTGCTCGATGTATTGAAGGAGAAGTTAGATGAAGCGGAGCGCACCAAGCGTGAGCTCAACCGCGCGATGGACCATGACATCGGCGGCTGGCGCTATCAGCTTTCTATGAAGGCGGACC
>JBIHZT010000576.1:0-2934 GCA_044240265.1 Luteolibacter sp.
CGGAGGACTTTCCTCTGTCAGACACCAGCTACCCGGGCAACGTAAGTCCCAACCAGCGGAATATCCGGAACGCCTCGATTTACAGGAGTGGATCGGGTCAATCCAATGTTTACGGTCGCGTGCTCCCTTCGGAGTGGCCCGATGGCGGCCACGATGTCCCGGTGAAGGTGTCCGCTCTTTCGCCGCCGAACGTTTACCCCTCAGCGGTTAATTATATTCCATCGGACACCGCGAAATTCCCCGACATCAAAACGGCGCTTGAAGGTGATACACCGACCTTCATCTCCAACGCGGGGCGTTTCTACAGCGCTACGGAACTTGGACGTATCTTCGATCCGATCATGTATGTCCCGACCTATGATAACAGCGACAGTGTTCTGGGGGGTGCCATGCCCTCGGGACGAGCCTCCTGGCCCTCGGTCGAAAACGGCAATTCCTCCAACAACCCACAGAATATCTATTATGGAGGTGGAAACACCCTCAGGATCGGCCGGCCCGAGCATCCGAAATTCGACGCCACGGCAGACGGGGCCCCCGCAGGGATGCCTGGTAGGCACGGCGCCCGTTTGCTGGATCTTTTCCATGTCGGTAAGTCCCGTTCAGCGAGGCAGGAGGAAAGAGAGGGGGCATTGGTCAGGATCGAAGGTCACGTCAACATCAACACCGCCACGGAAGATGCCCTGCGGGCGTTGGCGGCAGGGAGTCTTCAAGCGGATCCAAGACTTGCCAAAGTTGGCTCACAGACGCACGCCACCTCCACCGCCGCACCTCCGGTCACAGTCATGGAGGTTTCGGTTCTCACGGAGTCCAAGCAGGCGGACCTTCTTGCCCAGGCCATTATCCGGGGCAGGCCGTATTCATCGCCCTCGGAAATCGCAACCTCGCGGGACCAGAGTGGCAAGATCGCATTCGGAAACTCCCTGCTCTACCCCGAATTCAAGATTTCGGGAAAACCGAACATGAGCACGCTTCAGTGGTCGGATGCCGCCGCCGAGGAAGCTTTTGCAAGGGTTTACAATTCGTCCACTGTCCGCTCCCGGAATTTTCGCGTCTGGGTGGTGGGCCAGGCAGTCGCTCCCACGACCGCGGTCAACTTGTCACCCGAGGTCCTGTCCGAGGTCCGGAGGACATATGTGATTTTTGCGGATCCCGGCGAGCGAAAGTCGGATGGATCGATTGATAGCGCGAAATTCAAAATCTCCATACTCCATGAAAACGATTTTTAGCACGCTTCTCATCTTTGTCGGAGCGCGATGCTTGTCCATGGCGCAAGACAATGGGGAGAGTCCTCCGACAGGATTCATCCGCCTTGTGAACGGCGTGACGGGAGGGGAAGGTGCTGTCAGACTTGAAATCGACGGGGAGAACATGCGTCCTCAAGGGTACAAGCTCGGAGATGCCACCGGCGGCATCGGCCTTCGTCCAGGTAGACGCAAGTTAACTATTAGGAAAGCAGGTGTGAAGGAGGGAAGCACCACCATACAATTGGAAAAAAACCAGACGGTTACGGTGATCCCATATGCGGAGAAGATTCCGGCCAGCGACCAGGAACCCGCGCACTCGGCCATCAGGATTCTGCGCTTGAAGCAACGCTCGGTGGAAAAAGGGCGGACGGCAACGTTCGTCTCGGTTTCCGCCATTCCGGAGCTGAAGGTTGAGCTTCAAGGCGACGACGGCAAGTGGACGACGGTTTTTGTTAAGCGCCTTTCAATCGGTGAGGCTGCCTTGAACTATTCCGTGGGGTATGCGCCGACAAAAGTAAACGGCAAGCTGATCAGGCCGATTCCAATCGGCGGTCCCGGCAATTACGTGATCGTGCTTTATGATGGCGTCGAGGGTGACGTGCAGTCGATCTACTTCCGTGACTTCAAGTTCCTCAGCGCGGATTGATTCCACTCGGCGGTGGGATGCGAAGACGCACGGGTGGGGGATGAAAACGAGGGGGGCGCTATCGCAACTATGGTAGGTTCTCTCGCTGGCTTTTGAAAGCTGTAAAAGCTTGATTGGAAGCCTGTTGCAAAGGAAGTACGAGGACTGGGACTCGAACCCAGGACCAATTGATTAAAAGCCAACTGCTCTACCAACTGAGCTATCCTCGCCTTCATTTCCGCTCGCGCGGGGCGGCACGAATAGAAGCGGGCCCGGGGATTGGCAAGCTGATTTTTGGAAAGATTTTACCGGATCGGCGATTTATTGGTTGGATGCCGTGTACGGGGCGAATGGATCCGGGTCGGCTCATTGGGTGGCCACCTTGACGAGCAGGCCGGTCTTGCGGACGTGGCGGAGGTTGGCCGCGAAGAACCAGGCGGCCAGGGCTCCCCAGACAAGGTTGAGGACCAGCGCCTGCTGGATTTCGCCCCATGGCGTGGGGTGACCCGCGAGCACCGTGCGCATGCCTTCGAAAATCGGCGTGCAGGGGAGGGCGTGGGCGATCGGTTGGAGCCACGAGGGCAAAACGGAGACCGGGTAGAACACCGCCGCGAGGGGCTGGATGAAAAACGGCACCGCCCATGCCAGACTCTCGGCGGCTTGACCCCAGCGCATGATCAATGCGGTGGAGACCATGCCGAGGAACCAGCCGAACAGCATCAGGTTGGCGAGGAATGGCAGCAGCCCGAGGCCGAGAGCGCTGAGGTGGAATCCGTAGGCGGCCGAACCGACTGCGGCGAGAATCACCAGGGTGAATGCCACACGCAGCACGCCGACGAGGCAGGTCGCCGCCACGTATTCGACGGTGCGGACGGGGGCGACGAAGACGTTGAGCAGGTTGCGCGTCCACACGTCTTCCAGGAAGGAAATAGCGACGCCTTGCTGGGAGCGGAAAAGCACGTCCCACAGGATCATGCCGCCGATGAGGAAGGTGATGGTGGTGGGGAATCCGCCGGCGGCCTGTTTCTGAAGATAGATCGTTAGAAATCCCCAGACCAGCAGATC
>JBIHZT010000577.1:0-2926 GCA_044240265.1 Luteolibacter sp.
CTCGACCCACGCGGGATCAATCCTGGCAACCCGCCGCGCCCACAGGCGCGAGGTTTCCACCAGCTCCATGCCCATCACCCACTCGAAGCGCTTGGGCAATGCAAACAAGCCGGAGCCGGGAAACACGGCGAAGAAGCCGCCGTTCGCGCTGCGGTAGGATTTCGACTCGCGGTCCCACACGCCGAACTGCCGCGGCACGCCGGCGAGCAGCGCCTTGTGAAGCGTGGCGTAGTTCGCCGCGCCGGATAGATCGTCGCCGATGCCGCCGATCTTGAGCTTCCACTCGCGCTCTAGCAAATCGGCGAGTTCGTCGCGCACGTTCGCCCACTCCATCACGCGGCGGGCGTTGAGAAAGGCGGGGCCGCAGAATTTCCGCAGGGCGTTGCGCTGCCAGCGGCCGCGGTTGTCGCGGAACTTCGCGAGGTCGTTCCAGAGGCGGAGCAGCGAGATGAAGTCGCTATCGCCGTCCTTCCAGCGGGCGTGCGCGGCATCGGCCTCGCGGGTCTTCTCGGCGGGACGTTCGCGGGGATCGCTGGATTCGAGGGCGGCGACGATGGGCAGGACTTCCGCAAGGCAATGTTCCTTGCGGGCCTCGATGAGCATGCGTCCTAACCGCGGATCGACCGGCAGCCGCGCGATCTGGCGGCCGTAGTCGGTGAGGCGTTTTTCCCGATCAAGCGCGTTGACCTCGCGCAGGGTGCGGTAGCCTTCGGAAACGGCTTTGGGCGACGGCGGATCGAGGAACGGGAACTCGTCGATCTCCGGCAGGTTGAGCGCTTTCATCCGCAGGATCACGCCTGCCAGGGAACTGCGGCGGATTTCCGGGTCGGTGAATTCCGGGCGTTCAGTGAGTTCGCTTTCCTCGTAAAGCCGGACGCAGACGCCGTCTCGCACGCGGCCGCAGCGGCCTTTCCGCTGGCGGGCGCTGGCCTGGCTGACGGGCTCGATTTGCAGCCGCTGCACGCCTTTTCCCGGACTCCAGCGGCTGACGCGGGCGATGCCGGAGTCGATCACGCAGGCGATGCGCGGGATGGTGAGCGAGGTCTCCGCGACGTTGGTGGCGAGGATGAGGCGGCGCTTGCTGCCAGGGTTGAAGACGCGCTGCTGGTCGCCGAGGCCGAGTCTAGCAAACAACGGCAGCACTTCGGTGCCGCGGTATTGGCGGCCGTCGAGCACGTCGGCGCACTCGCGGATTTCGCGCTCGCCGGGCAGGAAAATCAGGACGTCGCCATTCGGTTCGACATCGCCGAGGTAGTCCACGGCGCGGGCGACGTGTTGGGCGAGATCCTCGTCGTCGAAGGGCGGGAGAAAAAATTCCGCGACGGGAAACATCCGGCCGGGCGCCTCGATGACCGGCGCGGGCACGCCGTTGAAGGAGAAAAATTCCGCGAACGATCCGGCGTCGAGGGTGGCGGAGGAAATGACGAGTTTCAGATCCTTGCGGCGCTCCAGCAGGCGCTTCACGTAACCGAGCAGGAAGTCGATGTTGAGCGAGCGTTCGTGCGCCTCGTCGAGGATGAGCGCTTCGTATTGCTTGAGATCGCGGTCGCCCTGGGTTTCCGCCAGCAGGATGCCGTCGGTCATGAATTTGATCCGCGTCTCCCGCGAGGTGCGGTCCTCGAAACGGACCTGATAGCCGACGTAATCGCCGAGCGGGACCTGCAGTTCCTCCGCCACGCGCTTCGACACGCTGGCCGCCGCGAGCCGCCGGGGCTGGGTGCAGCCGATGCGGCCGCCATCGATACCGAGCGCTTCGGCGACCATTTTCGGCAGCTGGGTGGTTTTCCCGGAGCCGGTTTCACTGACGACGACAACGACCGGATGCGCGCGGATGGCCGCGAGGATTTCCTCCCGGTGTTCGACCACCGGCAGTTCCTTGGGATAATTCCATTTCATGTCGCGCCCCGTGGATTCCATCGCCGTGCTGGTTTCTTCGGTTTACCGCGGCGATCCGCAACTTTTTTGTCCAAGAATCTCCCGATTCCGCGGAGGTGGGAAAATTAGCTCAACCCGCGATGGACGGCAGCGCTTGATGTCGCTTGAATTCTCCCGCCGACCATGGACTCCCTCAAAAACCTCTTGGAAAACAACCGCGTCTGGGCGAACTCAATCAACGCCAATGACCCCGAGTTCTTCCGCAAACTCGCCAACCAACAGAGCCCGGAATACCTCTGGATCGGCTGCTCCGACAGCCGCGTGCCCGCCAACCAGATCACCGGCCTCGCGCCGGGCGAGGTTTTCGTCCACCGAAACGTGGCGAACGTCGTGGCAGAGACGGATTTCAACGTGCTCGCAGTCATCCAATATGCGGTGGATGTCCTGAAAGTCCGCCACATTATCATCTGCGGCCACTACGGCTGCGGCGGCGTGCAAGCAGCGCTGGACAATCTTCGCCACGGCATGATCGACAACTGGCTCGCGGGCATCCGCTCGCTCAGTCGGATGCACCGCAAGGAACTCGAATTGCTGTCACCCGAAGCGGCGGTGGACCGGCTTTGCGAGCTCAACGTGCTTGCCCAGGCCAGCCATGTCGCCCACACCACCATCCTCGAAGACGCCTGGGAACGCGGCCAAAACATTTCAATTCACAGCTGGATTTACCGTCTCGACAACGGCCTGATCACGCCGTTGCAGGCACGCATCACCGGACCGCTGGATCTCTCTCCGACCGGCGCGAACCGACCCGCCGTCGATGAATTATTGAATTCTGATTGAACAAACCCCATTCCGGTGCATGTTCCTGCTGTCACAAGTGACGGGGGCGTTCTGGTTTCGACGGGATGTTTGACGCGCTGGTTGCACGTAGAGGTTGATCGGTTGGCCTCTTAAAAAAGCCGCTCAAAACAAATAAATGCAGACTCTAACGAGCTCGCACTGGCCGCTTAATTGACGACCACGTCTGAACCCCGACACCTGCTGAGGGGGA
>JBIHZT010000071.1:0-10340 GCA_044240265.1 Luteolibacter sp.
GGATTTCCTCCGTGAGGTGCGGGGCGAAGGGGTTGAGGACGGCGAGGAGCTGGGTGAATTCCTTCAACGGCACAACCTCGGCCTGGGTGAAGGCGTTAGTGCAAATCATCATCTGCGAGATCGCGGTGTTGAAATTGAGTTTCTCGATGTCTTCACCGACTTTTTTGATCGTCTCGTGGACGACGCGGAGCAGCGACTTGTCGGTGCACGGGACGTCCTGGATTTTTGCCGAGACATTCCATTGGCCTTCCTGTTCTTCGCAGGCGAGGCGCCAGACGCGGGCGAGGAAGCGGGAAACGCCTTCGACGCCTTTCATTTGCCACGGCTTCACTTGTTCGAGCGGGCCCATGAACATTTCGTAGAGGCGCAAAGCATCGGCTCCATATTCGGAAACGACGTCGTCCGGGTTGACCACGTTGCCGCGGGACTTGGACATTTTAGCGCCGTCTTCGCCGAGGATGAGTCCTTGGTTGACGAGTTTTTGGAAGGGTTCCGAAGTCCTAACGTGGCCGAGATCGTGGAGGATCTTGTGCCAGAAGCGGGCGTAGAGGAGGTGGAGGACGGCGTGCTCGGTGCCGCCGACGTAGAGATCGACCATGCCGGGTTTTTCATCCGTCCAGTAGGCTTCGGCTTCTTTGGAAATGAAGCGGTCGGTGTTTTTCGGATCGCAATAGCGGAGGTAATACCAGCACGAGCCGGCCCACTGCGGCATGGTGTTGGTCTCACGGATCGAGCCGTCCGGAAGCCCGACCCAGGCGGTGGCTTTGGTGAGAATCGGCTCGGGTGTGCCGCTGGGTTTGTAGTCGTCCAGCGGCGGGGCGAGCAGCGGCAGCTCGGATTCGGGGATCGCAAAATGGTGGCCGTCTTTCCAAATGATCGGGAACGGCTCGCCCCAGTAGCGCTGGCGCGAGAACAACCAGTCGCGGAGCTTGAACTGGATGCGGCGCTGGCCGATGGCTTTTTCCTCCAACCAGTCGATCATTTTGGCCTTGGCGTCGGCGGTGGAAAGGCCGTCGAGGAAGCCGGAATTCACGGCGGTGCCGTAGGCGGTGTAGCCTTGCCAGTCGGAATCGTCGGTTGGCTGGACGACTTGTTTGATTGGTAAACTGAATCGAAGCGCGAACTCGTGATCCCGCTCGTCGTGCGCGGGCACGGCCATGATCGCGCCGGTGCCGTAGCCCATCATGACGTAGTCGGCGATCCAGACGGGGATTTCCTCACCGTTCACAGGATTAATCGCGAAGGCACCGGTGAAGACGCCGGACTTGTCCTTGTTGAGGTCGCCGCGGTCCATGTCGGACTTGGAGGAGCAGGCTTTTTGATAGGCCTCGACGGCGGATTTTTGATCGGCGGTGGTGATTTCCGGGACGAAGGGATGCTCGGGCGCGAGCACCATGTAAGTCGCTCCAAACAAGGTGTCCGGGCGGGTGGTGAAGACTTCGATCTCGAAGTTGAAATCTGAAATCTGGAATTTCACCGAAGCGCCTTCGCTGCGGCCGATCCAGTTTTTCTGGAGCAGCTTGATGCCTTCCGGCCAGTCGAGCGTGTCGAGCTCGTCGATGAGGCGCTGGGAATATTTCGTGATCCGCAGCATCCATTGGCGGAGCGGGCGGCGCTCGACGGTGTGGCCTTTGGATTTCCACTCTTCGACTTCCTCGTTCGCGAGCACGGTGCCGAGGTCGGGCGACCACCAGACAGGCGTGTCGGCGACGAAGGCGAGGCGGACGTCGTCGATTTGCTCGCGCGTCCAGCCCTTGGCTTCGAGTTCGGAAACAGGTTTCGCCTTGCCGGCTTCCTCGTCGAAATACGAGCCGTAGATCTGGAGGAAAATCCACTGCGTCCAGCGCACGTATTCCGGATCGGTGGTGGCGATTTCCCGGTCCCAGTCGTAGCCGAAACCGAGTGATTTCAACTGCCGCCGGAAGTTCTCGATGTTCGCGGCGGTGGTGATCGCCGGATGCTGGCCGGTCTTGATCGCGTATTGCTCGGCGGGCAGGCCGAACGAGTCGTAACCCATTGGATGCAAGACGTTGAAGCCGTTCATCCGCTTGTAGCGGCCGATGATGTCGGTGGCGGTGTAGCCTTCCGGATGGCCGACGTGGAGGCCCGCACCGCTGGGGTACGGGAACATGTCTAGCACGTAGTATTTCGGCTTGGTGGCGTCGAAATCGGCATTGCCCGGGCCGGGAGTGCGGAAGGTTTTCTCAGTCTCCCAGCGGGCCTGCCATTTGGGTTCGAAATCGCGAAATGGGAATGGTTTACGTTCTGACATGATCGGCAAAGGGCGCGAAATGTGCAACCCGGCTGCCTGATTGGAAAGAAAAACCCTTGAACCCGAGAATGATCGGGACCGCGCGGCGAGGCCGCCGCTTCACTCACAAACGGCTGATCGCCGTGGCGATGGCCGCGGAGATTTCCTCGGCGTCCTTGGGCAGCGGCGCGGTGTGGATTTTCTCGTTGGAAGCGTTCAGCGCGGTGATCGTGGAAGTCACGAAGTCCACCAGGATTCTCGGTCCGGTGATGCTGTCGCTGCTGGTGGCGGAGGAAATCATGTCGCTTTCAAAATCCCCCACATTTGCCAGGGCCTGCTGGAATCCTGATGGCGATTGAATGAGGATGATGCGGACGTTCCGGGCTTCCGTCGTGGGAGAAACCGTTCCGCGGAAGCCACCGCTTGATGCAGTGGACGTGGAATCAATCATCCGGGGAACTGAAATCCCAAGAATGACGATGGCAAAAGCCGCCATGCCGAATGCGGGGCGTGCAATGAAGGATTGCACGGCTTCGAACCAGGACCGCGGTTGGATGGCTGCAGTGACGACCGACGCGGAGTTGAAGCGGCGGCTAAGGTCGTTGAGCAAGTCTGCCGGAACTGCCGGAGCCCGCTCGGAGGCATGAAGTTGCAGGCTTCCGGCCAGAAGATTTCTGGTGGATTCAAGGTTTGGTGGAAGATCGAGATTCATGGTTGTCACTCCAATCGCAGGGAGCGGGGTTCGATTTTCAACTTATTAAGTTTTTCCTAAGTTTTCCTAAAGCGACCTCGAGTTGCTCGCTGAGAACCCGTCGGCGGGTGGAGCCGGAGACCCCGGCCTTGATCCCGAACTTGGCGCAAAAAGCGTCGTCGCCGATGAGATCCTGGATGGTGGCGGACTGGGTGACGTAAATGATGAAAACCAGCTCCCACTCCGCGGCGGTGAGCGCCTCCCGGCACTCTTTGTAAATGCGCTCGAAGGTGTTGCTCTGCGGATCAGCCGAGCGGTCCTCGAATTGCATCCCATGCTCGGGATTATCGGTGAGAGCATTCAAGCTGTCGCCGGTATTCGGCTGGTTTTTCAAAGCGCCCCGGCGGCGATACCAGTCGATGGAACGAAAACCGACGATCCGTGCGTGAAGGGGAATAATTTCCTCGAAGACGGTCGGATCGAGAATGGGCGATCTGCCGCTGCCTTCCCGCTCGCGGACGAGTTCCACGAGGGTGTCGTTGAAAACATCGTCGGCATCCGGCCCCTTGATCCCCTTTCGGGTCAGAGTGGCCAAGGCAAGCGGACGCAAAATCGCAGGCAGCCGGTTCCACTCGGAATCATGAAACCCTTTTTCCGAATCGCGGTGCTGGAGTCGGTCGAGGTTGAGATTCTGGTCGTATCGGCGGTCGTCGGGATCGTGATGAAGCTGGTGATCCGAGCGCTCCCGGCGTTCCCTAGCGACGAGTTGCCGGGTGGCTTCCGCCGTTTCCTCTAGGGCCCGGGCGGTGAATTCCGCTTCGGTTGGGAAGACCTCGTAGTCGAGCGAGACGTTGCGAATGACTTGTTCGGCGATGAGGTTGGCCTGTTCCTCAGAGACAAGAATCCCTTCAACCGGGCGGCGGGCACGGTGCCAGCAGGCTGTCCAGCAGCGCTGAAGCTGTTCTTGTTTCATGGGAGGTGCCATTTACCGGGGGCGGCGTCACGTAACCCCAAGTCGGGGTCGTTTGCAAGAAACTTGCTTAATGTCGGTTGATTTTCTAAAAAATCCGACCTTCAGCCTTCAACAGATACCGCCCTGACGCGGATTTTCTTAAAAATCACCCAGCCGGGAAAAAAGCCGCCGCTCGACCTGAAACGGTGAGCGGCGTGAGATGTTCGTGCTGGGCTTGAAATGATCGTGCGAAATCAAGGTCCGGGCGGGTGAATTTCAATTTGCACGAAGCACGATGGCTGGCCTGCGGAGAATGTGGCGATGAGCCAGGTTTGGCCGTTCGCGTCGGTGGTTTTCGACAGGCTGCCGACGGGCACTTCCCAGCTCTTGAAGTTCGAAGTGCAGCGGATTCCCCAAGTGTAGCCGTTGCCCAGCACGAACGGAGTCGAGCGATTGAAAAAGTCGAAGGCAATGGGGAACTTATACTGGACCTCCTGGCTGTTGGTGCGGCTGAGGGTCGGCGGCGAGGGAATTTTATCGCAGCGGCCGGTGTGGAAAATTTCAACCATGTCCGGGATTCCGTCGGAATCCGCGTCAACGGACGGCGTGATGCCACCGCCGCTTTGGATTGAGTTGGTGGAGAGGGTTTGAACGGAAACAGGTGGTGCCGGGGCGGTGAGCAGCCGTGGGCTGGCGGAAGGGATGACCGAACCGTCAGGATTGTTGATGGTGATCGCAGAGGCGTAGGTGGTACGGAGCAAACGGGGTCCGCTGGCGGGAATTTTTGCGGAAGTCTTGATGGTGCTTTCGACTTGAGCCGGTGTAAGTGAGCCATTGATCGAAAGTTCCGCAAGCACCGCGCCGGCGACGAGCGCGGCGGCGGGGCTGGTGCCGGTCATGGGTAAGTATTCGGACGTGGCGTTCACACTGCGGGTGCGGACATCGAGGCCCGGGGCGAGGATATCGACGGGAGCGCCGAAGTTGGAATCGGCGAGTGCGACATCGTCTTTGTTCGAAGCAGAGACGCAAATCACGCCGTCTTTGGTTCCATTGGATGAAGGAACGACGTTGCTGGCGTTTTGGCCAATGTTTCCGGCGGAAAGAATGACTGGGATTCCCTCGGAAAGCGCATAGTCGATAGAATCTTCGACGAGGTCACTGTCGTCCAGGCTACTGGAGGAAGTGGCGATGCAAATGGCCGCCCTCATCTTGAGGGTGTTCGGGTGCTTGTAGTGTTGGACCGCCTTGATGATTGCTTGGCTGAGGAGCGAGGAAGTGGTCGTGGCGTTCGGGTAGATATCGTAGTTCAGGACATAGATCGGCGTCCCTGCCGCCACGCCGGTTTCCTTCCCTGCAATGAGGGAAAGCAACTGTGTGCCGTGCGCGCGAGGCGTGGAGACCGAGGGATCGTTGAAGCCCCTGATGAGAACAGTGCCTTCGAAGGTGAGCTTGGGATTGTCCGCGACGAAGCTGGCGGGATTCGCCACTGCGGTATCGATGAGGTAGAGCCGGACGGGAACAGTCGTGTCCGGGTAAGAGTAGGTGCCGCCCGCAGAGAACATTTCTCCGACGCGATTGAGCGCCCAACCTGGATCCGTGTTCACGCTGTCAGGATGCAGGGTGCTTTCCCCGGCACTGGCCGGGAAAACAACTGCCGCTTGGACGCAGACGAGCAGCGCCAAGAACCTTTTGGACAAGAATTTCATTCTAAGGGAAAATAGCGTAATGGAACCCGTCCTAAACGATGTGATTGCCCAGGAAAATAGGCTGGAAAAGTCATGGGTCGTTGATTTAGGACAGGTTACGTGCAGGAAAATTTGTTAGCGATACACCGCTGACTTTTTCAAAAAATTCGCGAAGCACCTCCAAGTCAGACAGACCACTCCACAATCCGTTCAAAAATCTTTGTGGATCCCTCAAAATGAGTGAATTGGCCATCGAGCCATCCCGGTGATTTTACATTTCCTTCCGTTTCACCAGACTGCGGCTGATGATGAACAGGAGAAGCGGGAGCGCCGCGAGAACGGCGAGCCAAGTCCTTTTAGATGCGGCCGGCGGCTGGGAAGCGGTGATCGCCGGACCGATGGTAAGCGGGGAGTTCTGACTGAGAACGAAGGGGGCATAGCGGAGGACGGCGAGTTCGAAATCATCGTCAGTGGCGGCGGCGGCGGAGAGGAATTCGCCCTGAGTTTGCCAGAGCGCTTGGGCCGGGCGATCGGAGTGGAGCGCGAGTTGGTAAAAGCGCTCCATGAATCCGGGAGTGGAGTCATCGGAGACCGGCCACAGGGCGACGACGATTTCGCGGGCACCCGCGAGGGAGAAGGCCCGGCGGAGCCCCAGCAGTCCTTCTCCGGAAACCGGCGTGCCGGCACCGGACTCGCATGAGGAAAGGGTGACCAACCGGGTATCGTGGAGCGGAAGCCGGGCGATTTCCGACGGGAACAGAAGATCGTCGTCGTCGGCCAAGCGCGGGCTGTCGAGGCGGCGTTCAGTGCCGCGGTAGAGCACCAGTCCGCCGGCGAAAAGGAGATCCGAGTGTTCGTCGAAATCGATGGGCATCCCGAGCGGCGAAGCATTGTTCTGGAGGAAAAAGGCGTGGCAGCCGAAATGGAGCACCGAGGGTGATCCCGGGAGCTGGCGGAGGCTGGATTCATTTGCCTGAGGTCCGCTGAGGAATCGGGATCCGGCGGGTGCGAGCGAGCGGAGTTTGTCGGCCTCGATCCGGGTGCCGGGCATGGGTTTGAGATCCGCCAGGAGCGCCAGGAGCGGATCTTCGCTGTTTTTGGAGCTCGGTTGCGGGAAATCGGAAACAGTGAGGATGGTCCACGGATTTCCGGAGAGCGAGATCGCGGGTGGTCGATTGATGAGATCGCGAGCGCTGGTGACGGTGGCAATCTGGAGGTGGCGGGTGCTGAGCGGGCGGTTTTCCCGGTCGAGGAGGGCCGGGATGGGCAGAAAATGGAGGCGGCTGTCGGGGGAAAAGGCGATGTGGTCGGTCCCGGGCGGGAGCTGGAGGGGTGCCCAGAATTCGCGTTCGAGAGCGCGGAGAATTCCGCGGATTTTCAAGGCAGGAGGCGGGTCGGGATTGCCCGATGCCGCCCCGGAACGCCAGCGGATGCGTTCGTGAAAGGCCCCGAGCCAGTGTGCCAGACTTTCGTCGGTGCCCAGTGGAACCCATTTCGGCGGGCCGGAAGGGAGAATGACAATCGCGCCGTAGCGCTCTTCCGGGGTGGTGGAAGGGGTGGTGAAACGGCAGGTGTCGATGAAAGCGGAGCCGGGTGGGAGCGCGGCCTGGACCTCGCGCCATGTCGGACGAGAGGCGGCTTTGGAATCCGCGAGCATGGCATCCAGCAGGCGGGCCTTGGTGGCGATAAGGACGTCGGCGATGAGTTCGGCATCGCCGGTGGCGCAGGGCAGCGAGACGAGATCGAAACGTTCGAGGAAATTGAGGCGCTCGTTTTCGGAGCCCTCACGGATCAGGCGGTCGAGCAGATCCAGGCCGATGCGGGTGGCTCGGACGATGTGGTCCCGCGCGTCGGGTGAGGCGGAGAGCAGCGAGTTGCGGGCGAGATTGCGCTCGGTTTCCGCGACGCGGAGGTGAGTGGCGGGAAGGTGCTTGGCCTGGAGGGCGGCCGCGCGTTCGAGGTGGGAGCGGGCGGCCGGGTAATCGCCGAGGGCCTGCTCGGCGACGCCCAGATTGTTCAGCGGGCCGATCAAGCCGGGATGATCGGTGCCAAGAGTGGCTTCGAGCATTTGCAACGCTTCCTGAAAGGCGGATTTGGCGATGACGGGCTCGTCCTGGGTGAGGGCGAGGGCACCGAGATTATTCACGTAGGGCACGGCGCGGAAGCGGCTGTTCGCGAAGAGACGGCGTGCCTCGATGGCGGCGGCTTCCGTTCCAGCGCGGGCTTCCCCCGTCTTTCCGAGCCGCAGCTGGGTGAGGGCGAGCTGGCTGCTCAGAGAAAGACGCAGTTCGGGGTCTTGGAAGGGAATTGCCAGGGCTTGTTGGAAAACGGCAGCCGCGTGAGCATGGCTGCCGAGCGTGTGATAGAGGCGTCCGCGGTGGGCGGCGATCCGTGCGCGGAAGGCGAGATCCGCCGGAGGGGTGGCGGCCTCGGCTTGGTCTAGCAAGGGGGCGACTTCCGGGTAGCGGCCCTGATAGAGAAGGTTCAGAGCGAGGTGGTCGAAAGTGGCGGCGAGTTTCGGGCTAGCCGAAGTTTCCTGGCGGCTGGCGAGCACCTGGCGGAGGAGGTTTTCCGAGTCCACGAGTCGTCCTAGGTCCTGCAGGGTGAGGGACCTCGCCTCGCGGGCGTCGGCCAGCATGTCCGGCGCGTGGGTGGCAAGCAAATCGCAGGCGGCAGTGAGGTGCCCGAGTGCTTCATCCGGCTTTCCGGCCTGGCGCTCGACCATGCCGAGTGCTTGCAAGCTGGCTGCGAGTTCCTTTGCGCTGGCGGGATTGGATTTTTGTTGCCACTCGGCCTGCCATTCGGCGACCAACGCTTCGAGCTCGGCCTCCGCAGTATCCAGCTGCGAAAGATCGAGAGCAAACCCAGGCGTCCAGGCAAGGGAGGCGGCCGCTGCGAGGAGGCGGGAGAAATGCAACGGAAAACGCATGCGGATTCGGGATGGAAAAACTCTGTCCGCATGAACTGTAAATTTTTTCACAAAATTTGGAAATCGTTAATTTCAACTGCGATTGGAGTAGGGATGACAAGCATCGCCACCAACGCCGAAACAACCCCAATCCAAGCTCCGGGGGGAGCGCGGAGGGAAGCGGCATCACTGGCACGCCTGTCACCAACTGGTGAAACCAAGTCCCGGGAAACCGAATGGATCGCGTTGATGGAGCCAAATCAGGCCGGGGGGCCTGACGACACTCTCCGCCCGATCCGCATCGCCCGGAGCCGTTCGCCGCAAAACGGAACGACTGTTGCCTGCCGGGGGGCGGGCCAGTCCGCCCGTGTTTCTTTCTGTCTGAGTATGATTGTGTTCATTGTGACTGGAAGGCGGATGCCGGGGGGCGTCTGCTTTTCAGGCTATCCCAAATGCTAATAGGTCCCTACCTTAATCAGGCCGAAATTCGCTATCTCCGGGGGGAAGTAGCTGGATTTCGGCCTGAATGCTTTTTGCGCAAGGCACCCGCAACGCAAGTTTTGAAAACGACCGGCTGCACCCGATTTGGCCGGAATTGAACCTGTTGTAGCGTGGACGATGTGAAGGTCGTCGCCCGTCCGGATTTGCATTTGAGCCAGCTCGCCGAAGTGGGCGAGGCGGTCGTCGTGGGCGCGCAGCATGGGGAGTTGTTGGCGCTGAAGTTCGCGTTCCAGGGCGATGAACATTTTGAGGCGGCGGGAACTGGCCAGACCGTCGAAGTAGTTGGAACGGGTCAGACCGGGGGTGGTGGGCATGCCGTGGGTTTGGACGAAGTCGCGCCCGGTTTTGCTGTTTTCCAGCGCGCGCCGGCCGGCCAATGTGACAAATGAGGCATCATCGACGGTGCCGCCGCCGCGGGTAATCCCGGGAGTCTGAAGCGCTTGGCAAAGCGGCGCGAAGAACACGTCTTCAAGCAACAGGGAGGGGGTGGGATTGGATGGGTATACGGGAAGGCAGCCTGACCAAGGCCTGGCGCGGGAAGCGCTTCGGCGTTGACTTGATCCCGCCCAAGGCCGTAGATGCGGCGCGGAAAGGGGATTGCGCGGCGTCCAGGAGGTGGCGGAACCGCGAATTTCGTTAGATGTCCGAAGTGTCTGTGAATTGACGTTCCGGTGAGGAATCGATCACCGCGCTTCGCGGCGGAAGAGTCGGCAAGCGCATGATCCCAGTCTCGGTCGGGACCATGTGGACCATGGTGCGGGAGGGAAAGCTGAAGCTGGCCAGCGCCCAACTCCGATACGAATGGATCCAGAATCATGGCGAAAGTGCTGCGCTGTGTGTTTGGCATATAAATTGAGCGTCAAATAATCAGTTTTTTCTTGCGTTGCTGCGAGTATTGTGGATTCCATGGAGCATGGCATGCAAACGGTGGATTGTTCCCAAGGTCAATGAAGAGGGTGGAATCGCTGCGAAGGCGGTATTCTACCACTGCATCTCGCGCGTAGTAGATCGCAAATTGGTGTTCGGTCCGGACGAGAAGGAGAAATTCCGCACGTTCATGCGGATGCAGGAGAATTTCACGGGCTGTCGGGTGGTGTCTTATTGCCTGATGTCCAACCACATCCACCTGCTCATCGAGGTGCCGGCGGGGCCTGAAGGTGGATTCACCGACGGGCAGTTGCTGGAGCGGTTGCGGGCGATTTATAGCGAGGCGTATGTCGCGACCGTGGCCGTGGAGTTGGCGGAAGCAAGGAAGTTGGTTGCCGACGGCTTGGCGGAGGAAGCTGTGGTCGTCGCGCGGATTCACTCGCGCTTCACCTACCGGATGCACGACTTGAGCGAATTTATGAAGA
>JBIHZT010000578.1:0-2922 GCA_044240265.1 Luteolibacter sp.
GTTATTGAGGATCCCACCCCCGGCGAGCCACTGCCAACCGGAACCACAGCTTCTGGCAAATATCCTGAAGCGGTAATCGCGTTTTCTGCCGGATTTTACATGCTCCCATCAACTTCGTTCAACTATCTAAAAGCCGGAGGGGGATTCAATCCTACCAAGCTTAAAAATCCGGTTTTCACTCGCAACTTGGCCGTTCGCCGTTAATTGTCCGACCCAAACCCATTTATGAAAAACTCTCTGAATTCGCCCTCAAAACGCGGCTTCACCTTGATGGAACTCATGGTGGCCATGGCCATCACCACCATCATCGTCACGGTGCTGGTTTCCATCACTTCCATCGCGCTGGATACTTGGAACCGGAGCCGCTCCGAGCTGAGGGCTTCCCGCCAGGCCAAAAGCATGCTCGATGTTATGACCCGCGATTTTGAATCATTGGTGACACGCAAGGGTAATGTGAGCGAGTGGCTCTCAGCCAAAATCCCGGGCAGCTTACCTGGCGACAAAAATCTATTAAGCACCAATGCGGCAGAGCTGATGTTCTTTTGCTCGCCAACCGATCGCTACGACGGAGGTATTGGAACTACTGTGGACAAAGGCGGTGATGTTTCATTAGTTGCCTACCAATTGGATTACCGCGATCCTATCGGTAAAAATGGGGAGTTTAAAACATTTGTTCTCAATCGATTGCTGGTTAATCCCGACGATACTTTCAGCAATCTTCTGGGGAAGACCGATATGACAAAAGCCATTCAAGGAATCAGTGGTTTGGGAAACATCGAAATATCATCGGTCTTTCCGTATAAAAACAAACTGGAGGATAGCACAAATTTTGTATGCGAGAATATTTATCAGTTTTCTCTTACTTTTCGTTTGAATATCTCTAAGTCCACAACGTTGAACGGAATCACCACCACGATCTCATCTCCCTTTTCTCTCACGTTGCCACGTAATAGAGATCCCAGCGCTGATCAGCTTTCCATAACTGGTGGAGGCGTTGTGCTTCAGCAAGGAGATGTCCTTGTAACGAAGGAGATGGACGGTTTCACAAGAGAGGATATTTTGGGTGCTAAAGTAGAAGCAGTCGAAATTTCGGTAACAGTAATCTCGGACTTCGGTGTGGATCAGATCAAAAGGCGTAAATTCAGCGGAAACCAGCAGGCGGAGTTCCTCGCGAAGAACTCGTATCAATACACCAAGCTCGTCCAGATTTCGAGCATGTGATGCCGGGTTCCGCGGCATGGGCCGTTGAGGGCTTCCGCCTACCGTTAGGGGCGGGTCATGTTGGTCCGGTTGTGTGATCCCGAAAAGGAGCTGGATGTCCGAATGTGGGTTATCCCAGGTTTCAGTGGAGGGCGAATTCCAGCGCAAGCCCGCCGCAGAAGATCATCAGGAAAAACATCAATGTGAACCACCGCAGAAAACGGGTGGCCGCCGGGAAGTGATTGAGGACAAACAGTAGGATGACCGAAGCCATGAGGGCGACGGTGACCTTGGGCCAGTCGGAAACTCCGGATTGCCCTTTGATCAACAAAAACGACGCGTAGCCGAGCAAAGCCACGATCAGTAAGTATCCAATCCACTGCTCCACTTCCAGCACTCCGCCGTCGATTCGGGTTGGCCGGCGGATCGGCCGTGTATGGCAGAAATACGTATGCAGCTTCTCGTCCTTGTCCACGCGGCCGGTGCCGTCGCAAAACTCACAGGTTTTCCGGACGACGACCTTCTTGAAGATGGACAGACCGGAATCGTCGCGAACCAACTCCCGCCCTAAATAAGATCCTATTCCACAACATGCCGGACAACTTTTTCGAACCATTTGACACTCAATGCTTTTGAGGCTTACGTCGACAAACGAAAGATCCCCCCCAGGATCATTTGGATTCCCTTGCCGACGTAAAACACTCCTGCGTATGGACATCCCGGAGATGAGGAACGTTCAATCCTCCGGACCTTTTTACCTGGGGCGCTCAGCGGAACTGATTCTGCTCCGGGTGGTAAACATAGTCGGCGGCGGCCATTTTTTCGATCAACCGTTGCTCATCCAGGCCGTGGGTCTTCACCAGGTCTTCAAGCGAATCGCAATGGTTTCTCAGCTCGGTGTTGAGCAATCCCAGCAACAGGTGTGGATCCATAGTGAGATAGTGGGATAGGTTCATGGGTGGATTCTGTTCTCGGAACCCACCCAGGACAAGGTCGGAGTCCACGTGGTTCCAAACGATGATGAATCCGGACTTTTCCTTGCGTGGAAACGCTTTCGGATCTCCCCTACTGGTGTTCATGTTTGTGCCAAGATTTTTTTCCATCATCTGGTTGATCGCGTTGCCATTGCTGGTTGCCGGAGCGCGCGCCCAAAGCGCTCGCAAGGCTGGGCCGCTGGTGGCGGAAGTTTATTCGGTGAAGAGCGGGCCGTTCGCACAGACGCTTTCGACCGTCGGCACCTTGCGGGCGAACGAGTCGGTGACGCTGGTCTCGGAACTCTCACGGCGGTTGGTGAAAATCCACGTCTCCGAAGGCTCGGAAGTCGCCGCCGGCGATCTGCTCTTCAAGCTCGACGACAGCGATCTGGTCGCGGAGCTCGCGGAAATCGAAGCCCGTCTGAAACTGGCGGAGTCCGTGAAACAGCGCGTGGCCAACCTGCTTCCCCGCAAGGCGATCAGCCAGCAGGAGTTTGATAGTTCCACCGCCGCCTTCGACATTCTCAACGCCAGTCGGAATACCAAGGCGGTGCAGATTTCCAAGACCGAGATCCGCGCGCCGTTCGCCGGCCGGGTGGGTGTGCGGCAGGTGAGTGAGGGGGCTTTCGTCACCCCGACCACGCCGCTCATCGCACTGCAGGACGTTTCCCGCATCAAAGTGGATTTTCCGCTGCCGGAGCGCTACTCGGGCGAGGTGAAAACCGGACAGAAATTCACCTTCACGGTC
>JBIHZT010000580.1:0-2920 GCA_044240265.1 Luteolibacter sp.
GCGTGTAGGAACCGGCGATGAGCACGTAGATGCAGGCGTGGTCGAGCGATTGGAAATGCGCCTTCCACCGCGCCGAGGTGAAAAAGTGATAGAGCGTGGACGAAGCGTAGAGCAGGATCAGCGAGGTCCCGAACACCACCGCCGACACCACCTTGAGCGGCTCGCCCGCCGAGAGCAGCAGCATGGTCACGAGGGCGGCGATGCTGAAGACGACGCCCGCCGCGTGGGTCACCAGGCTGGCCACTTCTTCGCGATGGGAGTCGCACAACGGCGACCGATGGGAAATTTCCAATTGCATCCGGCGTGCTGTCTTTTCGCCTCGGAAGGCCCGCTTGTCCAGACGGCGTGGATTCCGAGCAGAAAAAGATCGGACTGAGGTTCCGGACTACTTAAGAACCCCGCCGTGCAAACACTCGCCGCTTCATTTTTCCTTCAGATGGCCGTGATCCTATGCGCGTGCCGGGTCGTCGGCTGGCTGGGAAAAAAGGTCGGCCAGCCGCAGGTGGTCGGGGAAATGATCGCCGGCGTGCTGCTCGGGCCGTCGCTGCTCGGGTTGCTGTTTCCCGAGGCGAGTGCGAGGCTGTTCTCCCAGGACACGCGCGGGATTCTCTACGTCGGCGCGCAGCTTGGGGTGGGGCTATACATGTTTCTCGTGGGTATGGAGTTCAGGACCGAGCTCTTCCGCAGCCGGGTGAAGAGCGCGGCGAGCGTGTCGATCGCCGGGATGTTAGTCCCGTTTTTGCTCGGCGGTTTGCTGGCCCCGTGGCTGGTGACCGTCCCCGGCTTGTTCTCTGCAAAGACGGAGCTTTACCAGGCGGCATTGTTCCTCGGAGCCGCCATCGCGATCACGGCTTTCCCGATGTTGGCGCGGATCATCTACGAGCGCGGGCTGTCCGGCACCTCGCTCGGAACGCTCGCGCTGGCGGCCGGAGCCATTGACGACGCGGCGGCTTGGTGCGTGCTTGCCATCGTACTGGCGAGCTTCGGCGGCGGCGACAGCGTCTTCCTCGGCATGCAGGTGAATCCGGCGGTGCTCGCCATCGCCGGTGGAGTCGCCTACACCGCCTTCATGCTCACCGGCGGGCGGCGGTTGCTGGCGAAGTTAGGCAGGATCGCTGAACGCGACGGGGGTGTCGGCTCCATGATGTTAGCGGTTGTGCTCATCCTGTTCTGCTTGAGCGCGTGGTTCACCGACGCCATCGGGATTCACGCCGTGTTCGGCGGCTTCATCCTCGGCATCGCCATGCCGCGCGGGGTGATCACCGAGGAGGTCACGAAAAAGCTGGAGCCGTTCACCGTCATTTTCCTGCTGCCTATGTTCTTCACGTTTTCCGGTCTCAATACCCGCCTGGCGGTGATGTTGGAGCCTTCCGTCCTGCTCGTCGCCGTGGTCGTGCTGCTGGCTTCCACGCTCGGCAAGGGAGTCGCCTGCTGGGCCGCCGCGCGGTTGAACGGCGAGGACAACCGCACCTCTCTCGCCATCGGCGCGCTGATGAACGCCCGTGGGCTGATGGAACTGATCATCATCAACATCGGCCTGCAAAAAGGCGTGATCGGGCCGAAACTTTTCGCCATTCTCGTCATCATGGCCATCGTCACCACGCTGATGGCCAGCCCGGTCTTCGAGCGGGTCTATGGCAGGCACTCGAAGAAAACCATCACCCCCATTTCAGAAGAACTCGACGCATGAAATTCGGCATCATCGGCACAGGCGCCATCGGCCGCCTCCACGCGGAGGCGATCCGCGCGATGGACGGCGGGACACTGCACTCGGTTTACAACCGGAATCCGGCAGCGGATTTCAGCGTGCCGGCGCACACGGATCTGGCGGAATTCCTCGCGGATCCGGAGTTGGAGATCGTCACCATCGCGACGCCGTCCGGCGCGCATTTTGAGCCCTCGATGGCGGCGCTGATGGCGGGTAAGCACGTGATCTGCGAGAAGCCGCTAGAGATCACCGCCGAGCGGATCGACCGACTCATCGCCGCCGCCGCGGCAAGTGGCAAGACACTCGCGGCCATCCTCAACCGCCGGTTCAATCCGGCGATGGCCGCTTTCAAAACCGCTGCGAACGGCGGGCGCTTCGGCCGGATGGTTTCCGCGTCCTGTTATGTGAAATGGTTCCGCGACCAGGCATACTACGATTCCGCCGCGTGGCGCGGGACGCTGGCGCTGGATGGCGGTGGGGCGCTGATGAACCAGGCCATCCACAGCATCGACGCGCTGCTCTATCTGGCAGGGCCGGTGGCTTCGGTGCAGGCGAACGCGGCGTGCCTCGCGCATGAACGGATCGAAGTGGAGGACATGGCGGTCGCGATCCTGGAATTCGAAAACGGCGCGCGCGGCGTGATCGAGGGCGCGACGTGCTGCTGGTCGAAGAACGGCCATCCGGGGCGGGTGCAAATTTGCGGCACGGAAGGCTCGGCATTTCTCGCGGATGAAACCTTCGAGGTCTGGGATTTCAAAAACGAGCGACCGGAAGACGCGGGAATCCGGCAGAACCTGATGCGTGGCAACCAGCCGCCCATGGGCGCGAACGATCCGAAGGCGATCGTGTTCCACCAGCACCAGCGGAATTTCGAGGAAGTCGCCATCGCGATCCGCGAGGGGAGGGAACCCAGCACCTCGGCGCACGAGGCGCGGAAGTCCGTGGCGCTGATCGAGGCGATTTATCGAAGTGCGGCAAATGACGGTGCGAAAATCCGCCTTTGAGGGATTTTAGTCACTCTCCGCAGTGTGGAAGTGGCTGCATCCCAAGCCGGGGCGATTGTTTCTAAAAAATTTGCCTGATTAACGGCACCCGCGTGGTGCTCGACGAGGAGACTTCGTGGTATCTCCGCCACATCCGCCATCCTGCCGGTGCCGCCCGCTCTGACCCGCGACTTCGAGCACCTCGAAGCCCTGCGTGGGACCGCTCAAA
>JBIHZT010000579.1:0-2920 GCA_044240265.1 Luteolibacter sp.
ACCAGTCACGGCAAAAAAACTCCACACTCATCAGCGCCAGATAACTCCAGGCGACTCCGAGAACGAGCATCAGCCTCACATCCAGCGCCACCACCAACGCCGCCTGCACGGCGGCTGCTAGAACAAACAGCACCCGCAACTCCCCAAGCGTCACCAGCCCGCGCGGCACCGGCCGGTACGGCCGCCACCGCGCGTCCTCCCCGGCGTCCTTGAACTCATCCGCGATCCTCAGTTGCAGGAACATCAGCAGACAGACGCCGAACGCGGTGAAAACCATCTGCCAGCCCGGAGCCGGCGCACCGCGCAGCAACGAGGAAAACGAAACCGCGCACGCGCTGAAGGCGAAAATCAGCGGACCATGGGCGAGCAGCGGGAAGCGCTCGTTTTGATAGATCCACCACCGCTTCATGGCGCCTTGCGGGTGCGGGCCAGCTTGCGGTGCGCGCGGGAAAAATGACCGGCGCTCAAGGCCTCGATGATCGACAACTCACCGGCTAATAAAAGCCCGGCGCACACCTCCGCCAGCGCCCGCGCGTGTCCGGACCCCGCCAGACCCATCAGCTCCAGGCAGGCCCTCTGCGTCGGCAAGCCCGTCCCACCGCCCACCGTGCCGACCATGATGCCCGGCAGCGTCACCGAAGCATAGAGCCCGCCGTCCGGCGTCACCTCGAAGCGTGTCACGCCCGTCGCCGACTCCGCGACGCAGGCCGCGTCCTGCCCGGTCGCCAGATAGAGCGCCGCCAGGCCGTTGGCGAAGTGGCCCTGGATGCCAAGCGTGCCGCTGAGCACCCCGCCGATCGCCGACATACGCCAGTAATCGACCATCGCCACGGGCGTGCTGTGAAGGTGCTTTGAAATCAACTCCGCGGACAGCCTCACCTCGGCGGTGACCTTCTTCCCCCGCGCGGAGGTGAAGGCCCGCGCACTGGCCTTCTTGTCGCCGGATAAATTCGACTCCACATAATAACGCAGCGGCGGCATGGGCGTGGTTGCTAGAATTTCATCACACACCGACTGCGTGGCGAGCGTCACCATGTTCTGGCCGGACGCGTCGCCGGTGGTGAACTCGAAATTCAGATAGACATGGTTGCCCTCCACCGTGCAGCCGACATCCACCAGCTTGCCGTGGGCGGTCGTGCCCGCCGCGATTTTCTGGAACTCCTCGAACCGGGAAAGCGCCCAGACGACGAACTGGCAGGCGTCACCCGCCGATTCAAAAACAAACGCCGGCGCGCGGCTCAGGCTTACGTAAAGCACCATCGCCGAGCACCCGCCGGCGGCGGTCAGGACGCGGCAGCCGCGATGATAACTCGCCACCAGCGCGGCCTCCGTGGTGGCGAGCGGAATCCAATAGTCGCCCTTGGCCGCCAGCCCGTTCACCCGCAGCGGACCGGCCAGCCCGAGCGGCATCCGCAGCAGGCCGATGAAATTCTCGATGTTTCCCTGATAGCGCGAAATGTCGTCCGTCGCCCCGTGCAGCAGGATTTCCCGGAGCTCGGGGTCACCGCCGGTTTCCTCCCAGAACGCCAGCGCCCGCTGCTCGCTCACCCGCGCGGTTCCGGCGGGCACGGGGCGGGAAGGTTTTCCAAGTCGGGCTTGAGCCGGTGCGCCGCGTTTTCGAGAGAATCAGCGCCCAACATGCGGGCCGCGTGGTCCTGCGTGAGTCCTCTTTTTCCCGGCATGGAAGAACGATTGTCGGACCAGCCGACGGCGTCAATGGATTTGAAAAATTCCCGGAAACCCGCGGAAAATTATTTCGGTCAAGAAATTCAATTGACATTCAGCACCCGCCCGCGATTGTCCGGATAGATCGCGTAACGCGGAAAAACAAGTGGACGCTGACCTATTACATACGGAAAAAATTCTCGCGGATCGGAAGACTTTTTATCTCGATCTCAAACAGAACAACCGCGGCATGGTGGTGAAAATCACCGAGGACGTGGGCGGCAACCGGGACACGATCATGGTCCCGGCGGAGATCCTGGGGGATTTCATCGCCGCGCTGACCGACATCAAGGCGACGGCGGACGAGCAGGAGTGAGTCAGTCCCGACTCCGGTTTCGTCTTGCTGAGATGGGGCTGGTTGCTGAAGCTGCGGCAGCGATTTCTCCATGTCCTCCCACCCGTCCGTCAACGTTGCGCGTCTCACCTATCTCCTGGTCTGCGAGGCTGCGGGCGTGGCGATCGCCCTGAGCACGAAGGGCACGCTGGACATCTCCATCGTCACCGGAATCCTCGGGGGACTTGGCGTGGCGGCTTTTTTCATCTGGATCGAGTCCCTCATGAAGGGCTTCACCTTGCGCGGATTTTCCACCGCCAGCTTCGGGCTGGGGGTCGGTCTGTTTTGTGCATGGCTGCTCACACGGGTGGAAATTTCCAACCTACTGGAGCTGGCGTTCAGGGACAAGCTGCAGGATGGCAAGGGAGTTTCCGCGGTCCAACTGGACGTGCTGGTGAACGCGCTGCGCCTGACCATCGACGTCACCTTGTTCGCAAGTCTCGGGTTCCTCGGCGCGGTGCTGGCCTTGCGAAGCAATCGCGATGACTTCGCCTTCATCATTCCCTACGTGCGCTTCCGCCAGGATTCCGCCTCCGGCCAGCCCATCGTGCTCGACCCGGACGCGGTTATGGACGGACGGGTGCTGGGGATCTGCCGCTCGGGATTTCTCCACGGTCGCCTGATCGTCCCGCGATTCGTGCTCGATGAGCTGCAGACGATGACGGAGTCGGCTTCCAACGGCAACCGACAGCGGGCGCAACGGGGCCTGGAGAGCCTGGAGAAAATGCAAACCGCACCGGACATCCAGATTTCCATCCACGACACCGTGGCCTCCGGCGAACTGGAACTTTTAAACACCCGCCTCATCGAAACGACCCGCCTGCTCGGCGCCCGACTGATGACCGTGGATGAAAACCTCGC
>JBIHZT010000581.1:0-2916 GCA_044240265.1 Luteolibacter sp.
CTCCGCTCCGCCATTTCGTGGCTGGAAGGAAATCGCCGCAACAACACTGGAGGGAATCCAGCAGGGAAATTACGTCCGCTACCGGAATCTCACAGGCTCCTCCCGGTCGGTCACCTTGCAGTCGATCGACAATGATCCGGTCGGCATCAACGGAGTTCAAATTATCGACAGCGCCACGGATACCGACGGCGACGGCATGCCGGACGCGCTCGAAGTCGAGAACCGCTTCAACCCCGCCGTTTCCGATGCCACTTCGGATGCGGACACCGACGGGATGAACAACGCCGCCGAAATCGCCGCCGGCACGGATCCCCGCCACCCGGACACCGACCGCGACGGCATCGCCGACGGCGCGGAAGCAGCATCCGGAACTTCGCCGCTCGATCCCGATACCGACGGTGACACGCTCACCGATGGCGATGAAATCCATTTCTCCCCGTTCCCCTCGTCGCCCGTTCTGGCAGATAGTGACAACGACGGCTTCACCGATTCCGTCGAGCGCACCCATGGCTCCGATCCGCTAGCAGGCGCGAGCACGCCGCCGCCGGTTCCTGTTTGGGATGCCGTCACCCGCACGTGGCTTTGGCGCATCGACAACCTCCGCGTGCTTTGGAATCACGAACAGTCGATGTTAGGGGCGATCGAGGGTGACGAGTCGATGCTCTGCGAAGCGGTGGCGGACATCAACCAGAGCGGGTGGAGCCGCCAGATCGGGATGGGCATTCGTTACACCAAGGGGAAGCTGGTCCATCGTTTCCGCGGCATCGAGGGGGCGTTTCATCGTGACGGACTTCCGAAGGATGGCTTCTGGGACAGCGACTGGAACGCTTCGCCCACCGACCGGACCCGCGCCTTCGGCTTCAGCGGTTACGGTCCGGCGGATGATTCCGTTCCGCTGCGTTTGGAGTTCTCCGCGACACAGCCGGATCCGGCGGTGAATCTCTGGACGCTCAGTTTCCGCATCGCCGATCTCACCAACCCTGGCGCTCCGGTAACACTCGCCTCCTATGTGAACTCCGCCGCCGTGGCGAAGGATCCGTCGTTGATTTCGGGAACCGCGGTATGGACCAACCAGAGCGGAGTCGCCGGGCAGATGACATTTTGGAAAGAAACCGGCGTCCAAGTATTCATCACGTCCAATCCGCCCGGGCCGGCTGATAGCGACAGCGACGGCATGCCCGACGCGTGGGAGACAAACCATCAGCTCAATCCATCCAGCGCCTCCGACGCGCCGCTGGACACCGATCTCGACGGGCTTTCCAACCTGCGGGAGTTTCTGGCAGGAACGAATCCCCGCGATGTGGACAGCGACGACGATGGCGCGTCGGACGGAGTGGAACTGGATCGAAACTTCAACCCGCTTTCCGCCGCCAGCCTTCCTACCTGGTTCCATTTCAATGGAAAAATCGACGACATCGACGATGACGGCCTATCTGATTCCTGGGTTCTGTGGAGCGGTGGCGAAGCCCGCCTTCCAGCCGGTGATGATGATGGCGACGGCATGAGCCACCTTGAGGAAAGCAAGGCGGGCACCCATCCGGATGACGCCGGTTCCCGCCTGGATTTGATGGGTTGGCGCAGCGGAAACGACTTGGTGCTTTCCTGGACCGATCTTCCCGACAAGGCCTGGCATCTGGAGACCGGCGATGCTCTCAATGTCTGGCAGATGGTCACCGGCCTGCCCGCATCCGGCATCGTCGGCGGACGCAGGCAGCTCACTCTTTTCGATGAATTTCCAGCCGCCGGCGCCACGCGTTTCTATCGAACCGGTGTGGAGCCGCTCGACTCCGACAACGACGGCGTCGAGGACTGGGTGGAGAACAACGTGCTCGGATCCTCATCCACCAGTTCCGGCTCACTCGGTCAGCCGCTGGTGAAATCCAACGGCCAGACTCTCGGCGGAGATGCCGTCGCGCTGCTAGACCGCCTCCAGGGGGCCGCACCGGCAGGCGTGACTCCGCCCGGAACGCCATCGCCGGTGAATGCCTCGCGTTTCCTGATGCAGGCGTCGTTCGGTCCGACTACCTCCGCGATCCAGGAAGTCCAAGACCTCGGGTTCGCGGGCTGGATCGATCATCAAACGAGTCTGCCGCCGTCGCTGCTTCAGCGTTACATTCGCGAAATCAAGGCCGATGCCGCGGGTGCGCGGACTGATCGATATTACAACTTCAACGAAATGGATCAGTTCGTCTTCGGCAACAACATCACCACGCCGTTTGCTAGAAACGCCATCGCCGGCGAGGACCAGCTCCGCCAGCGCGTAGCCTTCGCTCTCTCACAGATTCTCGTGGTCTCCCGCCGCGATGCGAACCTGGAGGAGAAGCCCGAGGCGCTGGCGAACTACTATGACACCCTCGTCCGCCACGCGCTCGGAAATTACGGCGATCTCCTGCGCGAAATCACGTTTCATCCGGCGATGGGCTGGTATCTCAGTCACGCCGGGAACCAAAAGGCGGACCCGGCCATCCCGCGCTATCCGGATGAGAACTACGCGCGGGAAATCATGCAGCTATTCACCATCGGGCTATGGGAGCTCAATCCGGATGGCAGCCGCAAGTCGGATGCTAACGGCGAGCCGGTTCCCACCTATGACAATGGCGACATTACCGAAATGGCCCGCGTTTTCACCGGTCTCTATTTCGCCGCGCCGTATGGCTGGGGCGGCGGCGGCTGGGCGGACGAGCATTTCACTCTGCCGATGGTGATGTATCCGGAGCGCCATGATTTCGAGGCGAAACATCTGTCTAACGGCGCGGTCATTCCTGCCCGCGATGTCTCGGAGGCCAATGGCAGTCAGGACGTGCGCGATGCGGTGCAATCGCTTTTCCAACACCCGAACACGCCGCCGTTCGTCTGCCGCCAGCTCATCCAGTTCCTCGTGACCGACAATCCCACACCCGGCTACATCCGGCGCGT
>JBIHZT010000582.1:0-2908 GCA_044240265.1 Luteolibacter sp.
GGCAGGCCGGGAAGCCACTTGCCGCCCAGCCAACGCCTGAGCAGGCGGGTCAACAGCAGCGTCCAGCGTTGGTCCACGCTCCATCGCTCCGTGATGGCGCGGATGTGATGCAACTCGTTGCTGATCTGGGTGACGGCCCGGGCAATGTGGTCGCCTTTTTCGTGCAGGACGCTGACTTTGACGGTGCGACGGCCGCCGCTTTGGATCTGACGACCCACTCCGGACATGAGCATGGGGCGGGTGCGGATGGCTTCGCGGTGGTGCTCTTCGTCGTAAAAGCGCAGGTAGAGGTTCCACCAGTTGTAAATCAAGGCGACGAGGTTGGCCATGAGCCGGCTGGAGGCGAGCTTGCGCGAGGTGTAGCCGTTCCAGCCCCATTGGTTTTTGAGCTCGTCGAAGCAGTTTTCGGCGTCGGCACGGTCGCGGTAGTGTTTGGGAATGACCTGGGTGGGGAAGGCTTGTTCATCTAACGAGGTGACGAGGACGGCGGTCTTGCCGCTCCAGGGGGTGGCTTGGGCGTCCCAGCCGGCTCCTTTGGCGCTGGGCAGGAGTTTTTGACGGTCTTTGCCGCGGCGGGGTTTGCCGGGTTCTCTAACGGGGGTTTTGCGGGGGGTTCCCGCACGAGGATGACGCGCCTTTTCTGGGTCCAACCGCTGATGCGGAGGGTGGTTTCGAGTGCTTGTCAGCCGTCGCCGCAGTCCTGCCAGAGGGCTCCGTGGAGCATCATGCGGGTGACGAGTTCTCTGACTTTGGCGGTGTGGCGGAGTTTGAAAAGGTAGGGCAGGCCGCGCTGTTCGTGCTCTAACATAGTTATCTCGCTGCCGTAGCCGCAGTCGCCACGGGAGAAGGTGGGCCATTGGTGGCGGGGGAGTTTTTCGAGGGTCTGCCAGAGTCCGGGCAGGCCTCTGGCGGCGGCGTGTGCGTTGCCGGGACGCACTTCGACGCCGAGGCTGATGCGCAGGTTGGCGACGAAGTAGCTGTGATAGACGTGACTGGGGCGGCCGGGTTTCTGCGGGTTGTAGCCGATTTCGGCTCCCTGTTGGTGGCCGTAGAGGGGCTTGACGGTGACGTCGATGTCGAGGATCCATGGCAGGCAGAGCGCGGGGGAGATGCTGCCGAGGGTTTGGGTGGAGAGCCAGTCGAGTCCGGCGGTTTCCTCGATGCGCCCCATGGCCAGACGCACGGCATCCTCGCTGACGGTTCCGCGCATGCCCAGCAGGCGGGGGTGATGCCGTCGCCGCGAAGGGCGTTGATGTGGGCGTAGCGCCAGTGGCCGGAGAGCACGCTGAGCAGCACGGTGCCCATGACGTTGAGCGCGCCGCTGCCGCGGTTGCCGGTGTAGTGGAGCGGGCACTCGCGCAGGAACTCCTCCCATCGCCCGTCGGCATGCAGGAACTGGAAGAAGAAGATCAATTGCCCTTCGCGGGTGACGGGGGCTTGGTCATCCCACTCGGCGTAATAGTGTCCGCCCGGGGTGTCCAGCGGCCATGATCCGGGTGGGTAAGAAGCGGTGTTTTTTGACTCACCCGCAGGGTTAGCAGCAATCACAGTCACCGGAGTGTCCATGACCTTGAGATTAGGTCACTTCCCGCAATCTGGCGATCTTTCCGTTTTCCTCTGTAGGATTACTAAGGTTTTTCGCGGAAGCGTAGTTTTTCATGTCACTTGCTTTAGGGAAAGACGCGGATTGTCCCCCAAATGGCGGACAATCATGGGTTGTAGATGCGCTTTCTCGGCCATACGCTCAGCCTGAAAGTCGGCGATCTCCTTCCCCGGTGTCATTCTACTTGGCGCAATACGAGTGCCGTGGCGGATTTACGATCCGCGGAGAAATCCTCTTGCCCTCCGCAAGTCGAGTCTGCAATCTGCCGCGCACCAAGGCGGCTTGGCGGAATTGGTAGACGCGCTCGACTCAAAATCGAGTTCTAACGAGTGTGGGTTCGAGTCCCACAGCCGCTACTTTTCACCCATTGCGACAGCCGGTATTTCCCCGACACACGCAGCATGGCATCTCCCACCACGAGCCCCCGCACCATCGGCATCATCGCAGGCAGCGGAGTCTATCCGGAAACCTTCATCGCCGCGGCGCGGCGTGAATCACCTGGAGTCCGTCTGGTTTTGTGCGCCTTTCCCGGCGAAACCAAGCCGGAGTTGGAAGGCCTGGTGGATGCGACCGAGTGGGTCCGCGTCGGCCAGTTGAGCAAGCCGATCAAATTCTTCCGCCGCGAAGGGGCGATGGAGGCGGTGATGATGGGGCAGATCTCGCCGAAAAATCTATTTGAACTCAGAACCGACCTGCGGGCGCTCATGATGTTCGCCCGGCTCAAGCAGCGGAACGCGGAGACCATCTTCGGCGCGATCGCCGACGAGTTGGCAAAGGACGGCATCACGGTGCTCCCCGCCACCACGTTTCTCGAGGATCATCTTCCGGGGCCCGGGCCTGTCTGCGGTCCGGCGTTCAAGAAACGACAGCTCGCGGATGCGGATTTCGGCTTTCGCATCGCCAAGCAGACCAGCGCGCTCGACATCGGACAAAGCGTGGTCGTGCGCCATGGCACGGTGCTGGCAGCGGAGGCTTTTGAGGGCACCAACGCGTGCATCCGCCGTGGCGGTGAACTCGGGCGGGGGAGGGATGTTTTGTTAGTGAAGGTCTCCAAGCCGGATCAGGATTTCCGCTTTGACGTGCCGGTCGTCGGACCGCAGACCATCGAGACATGCGCAGCCGCCGGGGTGGGTGGCATCGCCATTGAGGCGGGGAAGACCTTGCTGCTCGAAAAGGAGCGGGTCGCGGAATTGTGCGCGAAACACCAGATCGGCATCCATGCGGTCTAGCGGGATGCGTTGGGAAACCTATTCGCCCGACTTTGAGACAAGAATCCGGTCGATCCAGGGTTCGATATCCGACCGG
>JBIHZT010000583.1:0-2904 GCA_044240265.1 Luteolibacter sp.
TGCCGTGCATGAATGAATGTGGCACCACCCGCCCCTGCATCTGCTTCTGGATCGCGTCGTCGCCGATCGAGTTCGCCGCGCGCATCGCCTCCTCGATGTCGCCGTGCTCCAGGTATTCCTTCGAATGGTTCGCCCACACCCCGGCGTAAAAATCCGCCTGCAGCTCCAGCCGCACCGAAAATTCATTGTAATCCGGCCGGCCCTGCATCGCCGCCACCTTGTCGGATGTGCCGAGCAACTTCTGCACGTGATGCCCGATCTCGTGCGCGATCACATACGCCTGCGCGAAATCCCCAGGAGATTTGAAAGTTCGCGCCAGTTCGTCGTAGAAACTCAGATCAATGTAAACCTTCCGGTCTCCCGGGCAATAAAACGGCCCCATCGCCGCGCTGCCCGTCCCGCAAGCCGTCCGCGTCTGACCTCGATAGACCCGCATCGCCGGCAGTTCATACGTCTTGCCGTGCCGTGCGAATTCCTTCGTCCACACGTCTTCGGTGTCCGCCATCACCACTTTAACGAAATTAAACTGATCCTCCTCCTCCGGGCTCACCTGCACCTGTTGCGATCCCGCCGGCGAGGCCCCGTCCACCAGCAACATGCCCGGATCCAGGATTCCCATCTTCCACAACACCACACCAGCCACCAACGCCGCCAGAACCCCCTTCAATCCGAACACCCGCCCTATCGTCATCAGCAAGCCCAGCCCGCCGCCACCGGTCCCGCCGCCGCCTCCGGCTCGCTCTCCACGGGCATCCTCCACATTCCTACTTTCTCGCCTTCCTTTCCATTGCATGATCGTTAACGGATTCAAGCTCCATCACCCTATATCCAAGCGCCATCGACACCGCAAGCCCCGTGTGGACCTCTACGCGATCACCCGGATTAAAAATCACCCCTCACGAGGCGCTCCAATACCTCGATCCATCTTTCCAACAAATGATGCCTCCCCGGCCCCTCCACCTGCAGCCGCAAGTCCGGCAGCACATGCGCCGTCGCCATTAGCGTCTCTCCCACCGCCTCGTGAAGCTCCAGTGATTTCACCATTTTCCCACCCGCCATCTGCCGGAGTGTCCCATGTTCGACCATGATCACGCTGGTCCCGGCTCTATCCAACTCCGGGAAGCTCCCTGACGGGAAATCCTCCGCGCACACCCCTTCGATCTCCCGCAGCGCCATCAGGTGCTCCCGGAATTCACGCAAAGCCGTCGCCTCAGTTCCTCTCGTAGCCCGTCGGATGGCCACCGGCAGAGTGTTCATCAGGAATCCCGCCGTCCCCGGTTGCGGCGCACCGCAGCGCACCTGCTCCACGATCACCGCATCCGCCGCCGGTTTTCCCGCCGCGGCCTGCCCCCATGCCCAAGTAAGCACCGTAGCCGCAGTGATCTCCAACCGCTCCGCAAAAAACTCCAGCTTTTTTCCGAAATCCTCCCCCAACCGTCTCAGCGCGGGTCCGTCGTCCGCATCATCCGCAGGCAGCCGCCACGCCGGTAGCGGCTCGTGCGGGAAATCCTCGCGGAAAATTCTCTCCGCCACCGCGATCGCCGCCGGCCCCGGCCCAGTCCATTGCGACAATTCCAGCGCACCCGTCTCCCCGCCGCCCACCCGTGCTAAAAACGCCCGCAGCACCGCCGCGATCGACCGCCCGTCCAGCAGCGCATGATGGAATGTCCACAGAAAACGACCTTCCTGTGGCCAATAGCACGCCCGCCACGGCACTTCATGCGGTGCCAGCAGCGGACGACACCGGTCGGCCGCCAGCCAATCCTCCCAGGATGCCGGTGCCGCCGGCTCCACATGCAAAGTTCTCCCCGGCTTCACCGCCTCCACCCCGCACGCCTCACCCTCCGGGAGCGCAAATGCGATTCTCAGCGCTTCGGTCCGCGCCACCGTCTCCTCCCAGGCCGTCGCCACCCGCCGCCGCCATTCCCCTGGCAGGAAAACCACCTCCAGCTGTTCCACATGGTGCCCTGCGCTCCCTTCCATCCACGAATCCCGCAGCATCACCCGTTGCAAAGGAGCCAACCGCTGCGATGGAAAGGATTCGGCGTTCATTTCTTCCGCCAGCGTTAACTTCCACCACTCCATTCACCAGCGAAACCACGTCCCCCGGTCAAAATTCCAGGAGCTCCCCGGGACCGCGAATTTCCAACTCGCCCGCCCATGTCGCTCACAGAGCGCCGCTAGTGCGAACGCACATACGTGAAATCAACCAGTGAAAGTCTGAGTCGTCCCGAGACGAGTAACGAGAGAGCAGCCGGAGGCAACTGCGTCGTCGCGAGACAGGGTGGAGAGCAGCCGGAGGCGGACCCGCGGTCCCAAATACAAGTGAACCCGATTCGGTTTACGACAATGGCGAGCCTTCTAGCGATTGGCGAAGCCTGCCGCGTGAGCGGCAACCGTTTCCTCCCGCATCCCTCGTAAAAGGTGGAGAAACGGGTTGTTGTGGATGGTCTCAGGGCTCTTTTGCCTGCTGGACGCCCGAGAAACAGAATTCGCGAGCCTCCGTAATGGAGCAGACCACTGACTGGAGAGCCGGATGCGGGAGATCCGCACGTCAGGTTCGGAGGGGGGAGCGGGGCGAAAGCCCCGGTCCTACCTCTATCAAGATTTTCATTTCATGCTTCTCTCCCGCCATCACACCATAAAAACCCGCATCCTCACCCGCTTGGCCTTCTTGTTCGCGCTGGCCCTGCTCCCCGCTTACGCCTAAGCTGCGGACGACGAATCCAACCTCGTGCTCCTGCACACCGTGAACCCGGCCATCCGGGATCTGGCGGGGGTATCCGGGGATGCTGCGACCTGTGACAGCTTGAATGATAAGAATAAAGGGCTTTTCGTCGTCATGCGTTGACGACGAAGAACCTGAAATCTGAGGGGGGCTCGGATCACTGCCTCGAACCGCTG
>JBIHZT010000073.1:0-10272 GCA_044240265.1 Luteolibacter sp.
GCGTGCCGCCTACGCCGGGGACGCCCTCGGCTGGCATGACCGGACCCGCCGCCACTTCAGCGGGTTTGCGGAACGCCAGAACACCTCGCCCGTCCCCGCGGCCATCCCGCCCGCCGACGAGAAATTCAACCTCGCCCGCAACGAGACCGCGCTTCAGAGCAACGGGGATTTCTCGCTCGAAAAACCCGACCACTACAACATGAACCTCGTCGCGGTGGACACCTTCTTCCGCCACCTGATGTGGACGGGCGACCTTGCGTTCGCGGCCAGGATGTGGCCGATGATCGAGCGCCACCTCGCCCGCGAGCGCCGTTTGTTCCGCCGCCCGTTCGGCCCGGACGGGCTACCGCTTTACGAGGCCTACGCCTGCATCTGGGCGAGCGACGAGCTGATCTATCACGGCGGCGGCGCCACCCATTCCACCGCTTACAACTTCTGGCACAACCGGATGGCCGCGCGCGTGGCGAAGTTGCTGGGCAAGGATCCGGCGCTTTACGAAAAGGAAGCCGCCCTCATCCGCGAGGCGATGCACCAGCAGTTGTGGCTGGACGACCGCGGCTGGTATGCGGAATACAAGGACTTCCTCGGCAAGCAGTCGGTCCATGCGAGCCCCGCGATGTGGACCTTCTATCACACGCTGGATTCCGAGGCGGCCGATCCCATGGAAGCCTGGCAGATGACCCGCTTTGTGGACACGCAGCTTGCGAAAATCCCGATGGAAGGTCCCGGCGTGCCGGCGGGGAACCACAACCTGCCCACCACCAACTGGATGCCCTACCGCTGGTCCATCAACAACGTCGCGCTCGGCGAGTCCGCCCACACCACGCTCGCCTGCTGGCAGGCCGGACGCCCGGAGCTGGCGATGCCCTTGTTCAAAGGGGCCTTGCTGGACGCGATGTTCCTCGGCCACTGCCCCGGGAATGTCGGCATGACCGCACCCTCCGACATCTTTTCCGGCGAGCAATACCGCGACTTCGCGGACGCTGTCGGCATCACCGCGCGGGCATTCGTCGAGGGTTTGTTCGGAATTCATCCCGACCAACTCAACGGCGAGCTGCGGATCCGCCCCGGCTTCCCCGCGGATTGGGAAAACGCACGGATCCGCCATGCCGACATCGATTTCGCCTTCAAGCGCGAAGGGCTGCGGGAATCGTATTCCATCGAGTCGAAATTGCCGAAACCGATGACGCTCCGCTTGGAAATCGCCGCCCTGCGCGACGCCGTCGCCAGCGTCACCATGAATGGCAAACCCGCGAAATGGCTTGTTCTATCCGATTCCACCGGCACGCCGCGCATCCGGATCACCGCCGCGCCGGCACCACGCAGCGTCATTGTCATCGAGTGGAAGGGAAGCACTCCGGCATCCATGTCCTCATTCATCCAGGCGCACGACGCAAAACTCACCATCGACACCGGCTCCGCGAAAATCCTCTCGATCAAGGACCCGCAAGGAGTCCTGAAAGATCCCACCCACAGCAGGAACAAGCTCAACGCCACCGCCAGCGGCACACTCGGCCACCGCACCGCGTTCCTACAACTGGCGCAAGGCGAGCTGACCTGGTGGCAGCCCGTCGGCTTCGAACTCCGCAGTCCGGCGGAATTTCTATCCGCCATCGAACAGGACAAATCGCAGCTCCGCTTCACCCTCCGCAACAACACCCGCGAGCCATGGACCGGAGACGCCGCCATCACCGTCGCTGGCCGCGTGATTCGTCAGCAAATCGAGCTCCCCGTAGGCAGGGAATCGGAAGAAATCGCAGTTTCCGCCGCAGGCCTGCCGCCCGGTTCTCACACCGTCAGCGTGGATTTCGGCAAGGGGCGCAAAGTCGCGGGGACCGTGGTGAATTGGAAACTCGATCCGCAACAGTCCGCGCCGAAGTGGGAAACCGTGGATCTATCCAAACACTTCAACGACCGGATCACGCGGATTTTCCAGAATGAATACCGGTCGCCCCGCTCGCCGTTCTGCTCGCTCGCCCTGCCAAAGCAAGGCATCGGCGGCTGGTGTTACTTCGCCGCCACCGGGGACATCGACGACTCCGGCCTGCGCGCCGCCTCCGGCAAAAACGGCGGCGTATTCCAATCACCTCTTGGCATCCCCTTCCTCACCCCTGGCCCCGGAGAATCACCTAACATCATCTTCACCTCGCAGTGGGACAACTACCCGAGCGAAGCCACCGTCCCTCTATCCGGCCGCGGCTCCCGCGCCTGCCTGCTCATGGCCGGCTCCACCAACGCCATGCAGTGCCGCTTCGACAACGGTGAGGTCGTGGCCACCTATGCCGACGGCTCCACCGCCAAGCTCACCCTTCACACGCCGGTGAACTGGTGGCCGATCGAGCAGGACTATCACATCGACAACTTCGCCTACTCGCGCCCGGAACCGGTCCCGCCGCGGCTGGATTTGAAAACCGCAGCACTCCGCGTGATGGACTCGACCGGGTGCCGGTCGCGCGGCAAGATCATTCCCGGCGGAGCCGCCACGCTGTTCGATCTCTCTCTGGACCCGGCGAAGGAATTGAAATCAATCACCCTTCGCACTACGGGAAACGAGGTCATCATCGGACTTATGGCCGTAACCATCGCCCGCGAACTGCCCGCTCCAAACTAACAATCACCCGGATGTTCCAGAAAACCGCATTCATCCTGCTCGCCACCTGCCTGTTCGCCGGCCCGGTGCGCGCGGAGACACTCTCACCGCTCATCACCGGAAAAACCTACAAGGAGCGCACTGAAAATTACATCCGCTACCTGGCCACGGCGCAGCCACGCAACCCGAATTTCCCGAAGGAAGCCATGCCCGTCTATGCCGCGCGCCTCCAACTCGGCACCGATCCGGCGGGCACGCGCGCCGCCATCGACAAGATGCTCGACGCCACCGTCAAGGCCCGGCCGGACCCCTTCAACATGCATGCCGTGATGCATGCATATTGCCTGAATCGCGATGCGTTCACCCCGGAGATGCGGGAAAAAATCAAACGCATCGTGACCACGCCGAACTACGGCCGCCCGGCCGGTGTCTCGCTCAACTATGAGCTCATGCGCGGCGGCGCCGGATTCCTCGCCGCCCAGGAATGGCCGGAACTCAAGGACAGCTCCGGCAATGACGCGAAAAAAATCCGCGAGCGCTGCCGAGACTACCTGATGCGGCAGTTCCGCGAGACGTGCGCCCGCAACGCCAGCGAATACGACGCGCCGGTTTACTACGGCACCGACTTCGCCCCGGCGCGCATGGTCGCCGAGTTCAGCAAGGACGACGAGCTCGCCCGAGCGGCGAAGATGACGCTCGATTTCATGCTCATCCAGACCGGCGCGCACTGGCACCACGGCTATCACATCAGCACCGCCGGGCGCGGCAAGCACTGGGGCTCGCTCGCCCTCAGCCCGCACTCCGCCTCGGCCACCAGCGGCATGGCATTCCTGTTATACGGTTCCAGGCAGCGCTTCAACATGGCCTCCGCGCCCCAGGCCTACTGGCTGGCCCACCCCGGCACCGCGATGGACACAAGTTTCCTCAGCCGCTGGCAGGCCTCGCTACCTGCCGAACGCACCGTGCTCGCCAACCAGATCTGGCCCGGTCACGGCCAGATTGTCCACAAGCTGGCGTGGTTCACCGATGGTTACGGGCTTGCGAGCCAGCGCGAAGACCAGTCGCCGTTCAACTCCTTTCTCTTCAAGGAATGCCGCCGCACGATGCTGAAATGGGAGAGCCCTAAGCACGCGAGCACCTTCACCATCCTCCAGGAAAACCGCAAACGCCCTAACGAGAAGAGGGGCAACTCCTTCGCCTACGGAGAAAATCCCTACTGCCAGACCTTCCAATACCAGGGCACGCTCATCGCCGTTTACGACGTGCCCGCGGACTATGGATTCTGGATCACCCGCGCCCCCTTCACCACCGGCGGATCCATCGTGCTGCGCAAGGAATCGGACGGCTGGATCCTCTGCCACGGCGGCAGCATGCTCTTCGCCTTCCGCTTCACCGAGCCCTCGCGCTGGGACAAGCCGAACACCCGCGAGGGCCTCGATCTCCTCCGCTGCGACGCCCGCCGCGGCGGCTGGATTCTCGAAACCTCGCCGCTAGCCCCCTTCGCCGGCGGCACACCCGAGGCCGAGTTGCAGCGCTTCGGCCAGGCGCTTGTTAGCCGCACGAAAATTTCCAGCGTCACCAGCCAAAGTCCGCCCCGGCTTGTTTTCAAAAACCTCGCCGGCCGCACGCTCGACGTGATCTGGAAGCCGCTCCCGGAACCGCTCAAGAACCAGTGCAAGCTCGATGGTAAACCCGTCGATTACTCGAAATTCCCGCTTCTCCAGGCACCCGACGTGATCCAGCAATCCGGCGGACCGCTGACGATCACCGCCGGCGGCGTGTCACGCGTCTGGGATTTCAAAACCTGGACCATCCGAGACAAGTGAACCGGGGCGCGGGCGCTCCCCCCGTGATCCGGGCAATGACGGGCCACGAGCGAAGCTCAAAGGTGGCGCGCTACCGCCGGGAGCGAATGCCAATGGAACGAAAAAGGTTAGCCCGGCAAAGCCCGCCAGTCGCTTCTTGGCATCCAGCTCTCTCCCCACATCGTCATGAGGCCTGCGTCAAACCCCGCCACCCCCAGCCTTGCTTGAGAATGAACACCTGCGGGTGATTGCTGATTGCTGATTTTTGAAGTGACCGGCAGCGCCAGAAAACACCGATGGGTAATCGGGCCATTGAAGGATGGGAGTTGATCTGCTTTCCGTCAGCCGATTGCAAACGACCTCCACGCAGGGCAGGGGGAGATAGGGCTGAAGTGAAGTTGTGGAGAATGCTGCCTGTCTCGGGAATTGGGTGGATCGCGGGGATTTTGGCGGGTAAGCTATCCGCCTTTCCCCATGATCCCGCAGCACTATCCCATCGAAGCAGGAAAACTCTATGCCGGCGAGTATCCCGGTCACCGGGATCCCGATGTCGCGAAGATCAGGCTGCGACACCTCATCGCAATCGGCATCCGCACCTTCGTGGACCTGACGGCTCCGGCCGACCGGATGGCTCCCTATGAAGGTTTGCTGGCAGAACTGGAGGAGGATGCCGGCACCGGACTGCGCAGGATTGCCTTGCCGATCACTGACATGGGAGTTCCCGAAACCGGAGAGACCATGCGAGCGATCTTGGAAAGCATTCGCGAATCAACCAGTTCCGCTCCGGCAGTGTATATCCATTGTTGGGGCGGCATCGGCCGCACCGGAACGGTTGTAGGTTGCTGGTTCCGGGAATATGGGCATGACCCGGAATCCGCGCTGCAACGCGTCCAACACCTGTATGCCAGCCACATGCCGAAGGTCCGCATCCACCCGGAATCCCCCCAAACACCGGCACAGAAAGATTACATCCGCAATTGGCTGAGCGGTGGTGGACACCACAACACCCATGGAACTCCTCCTCAATGAAGCCATCTACCGCCGGGTGATCGTGGAACTCCTGCCGCAGACGCGGAAGTTTCTTTGGATCGTCACCGCGGACATCAAGGACCTGCATGTTCCCAAGGGACGCCGCTTCGTTCCGTTGCTGGAAATCCTATCCGATCTCATCGACGGCGGAGTCGCCATCCGCCTGATGCACGCCAAGGAGCCGGGGCCGCGTTTCCGAGAGGACTTCGACCGCTATCCGAACCTAATCAAAAGCGATCTCTTCGAACGGATCCTCTGCCCGCGAATCCACACCAAGGCCGTGGTGATTGACGGCAAACAGGCCTTCATCGGCTCGGCCAACCTTACCGGTGCCGGGCTCGGCGCGAAGGGCCAGCACAAGCGCAACTTCGAGGCAGGCATGCTGACCGACGATCCCGGGCATCTCCGCGAGCTGATGGATTGGATCGACCGGCTTTACCTCGGCGAGTTCTGCCAGAAGTGCCAGCGACGCAATGTCTGTCCGGATCCGATCGCGTGAATCCTCCGCCCAAATCATGAATGGCACCAGTTCTCGTAAAGTAACATTTCCGGGATTTTGGGGGCTGGTTGGCAGCTATCAGGAGTTCAAGCACGCACTTGAGGAATGGAAAAATCCTTCCCCATTCCGACATCGCGGCAAGTCCAGCCGGCATGGACGGGATTTCACCGCCTCCAAGAAATATTAGGCCGCACCTACCCTCTCGGAGCCGGGACACTTTCGACAATGGCGCGCAGCACGTCATCCACGTCCTGGCCGCTGATGGCGATTTCCGGGGTGAGCTGCACGCGGTGGCGCAGCACGGGGAGCGCGGCGCGCTTGATATCGTCCGGCGTGACGAAGCCCCGGCCGTCGAGCGCGGCGAAGGCCTTGCCGATGCGCACCAGGCTGATCGCTCCGCGGGTGCCCGCACCGAGTGAGATGGCACGGGATTCCCGCGTCGCCGCCGCTAGAGCCACCGCATAGGCGACGACTTCCGGCACCACCTGCACGGCGGCGGTCGCCTGCTGGGCGGCGACGATTTCCCGGGGACCACAAATCACGGAAACCGCGCCGCCGGACTCGCCGGGAGCCTCGGCGGAGGCGCGGGTGACGATCTCGCACTCGGCCTCGCGGACCGGATAGTCGATGAGCACCTTCATGATGAAGCGGTCGAGCTGGGCTTCCGGCAGCGGATAGGTGCCCTCGTGTTCGACCGGGTTCTGGGTGGCCAGGGTCATGAAGGGCGGGCTGAGTTTCAGCGTCTCGCCGTCGATGGTGACCTGGCGTTCCTGCATCACTTCGAGCAAGGCGGACTGGGTCTTGGCGGGGGCGCGGTTGATTTCATCGGCGAGTAGGAGATTGGTGAAAACCGGCCCCTGCCGGAGTTGGAAGGTTTGGGATTTCATGTCGAACAAGCGGAAGCCGGTCACGTCCGACGGCATCAAATCCGGGGTGAACTGGATCCGCGCGGAAACTCCGCCGAAGGTCCGGGCGAGCGTGGTGACGAGGTGGGTTTTCCCCAGTCCGGGCTTGCCTTCCAGCAGGACGTGCCCGCCGGCGAGAAGCGCGGCGATGACCTGCTCGATGACGGTTTCCTGGCCGAGGATCACGCGGCTGATTTGCTCGCGCATGCGGTGGATCAGCTCCGCCAGACTGCCGGCGTGCGGGGCTTGCGAAACGGGCGAAGCATACGGTTCTTGGTTCATCATCGGACGGGTCAGTGAAGGACTTGGAGCAATTTTTGAAGGTCCGCGGTGGTGCGGGCCAGAGTGAATGAGTCGGGTGGGGCGGATTCGGCGAGCGCCCGGGAAACCCGCTCGCGCGGCAGTTCGGCACGGTCGGCGAGAAATTGAAAGAACTCGTCGTCGCTCCGCCCCGAGCGCGCGCTGACGCGCTGGCCGCGCTCGAGGATTTGCGTGCGCAAGGGCGCCAGCAAGGCGGCCGCCCGGTCAAGCCGCCATTGGAAATCGCCAAGTGCTTCGAGATGGTGCTCGTAGCCACGCAGCGGGGAAACTCCCTCGGCGGCTTCGAGCGGACCGAAGCGGCTGAGATTTTTCCACAACCAAAGTAAAATCAACAACCCGAGCCCCACCAAAACCGGCCACAAGTGGTTTCCTAAAAGCCCCCACAGCGAGAGTCCGGAGCCGCGCAGGAAACCGACGGCACCTTCAAATTCCGTCGCCTCGATCAACGCCGCCAACAAGCCGGCGTGTTCCTTCTCGCCGATCCAGCGGTTGCGAAAAACGCGCGCATCCGTGATTACGGTGATCCGACCGTCGCCGCGTTTTAGCGACGCGAAAACTCCCGGCGCGCCGCCATGGACGGAGACGCTGCAAGTGGATTTCGCACTGACTTCGAAGGAATTTCCCGCGAACTCGACCTTCGAGGCAGTCACCGGAGTTTCGGAAGATCCGCCTTCCTTCAGGAGGATTCCCATCCGCCTCAACATCTCGACAAGCGCCGGTTCCAGTCGCGGCTCGATGGTGTTCCTCGACCAGTCGTTCGTCTCCGTATCCGCATGTTCCACGAGCAGTACCAGATGCCCGCCGTCCTCCACCCAGTCCTGCATGCGGCGGGTGAAACTTTGATTGCCCAGCAACGACGCTGGCACGAACCAAACCAAATCTCCACCGTCCGGCGCGGTCCACGACCCCAGCGAGCGGACCTCGTGGTCGTAGCGCGCGGCGAACCGCTCGGCGGCAAGCCACGGATTGACCCGCGCCTTGCCCTTGTAGCCGACTTCCCGTTTCACCTCGGTGTATTCGCAGGTAGTTAGAAAGCAGGCCGCCAACATCAGCCAGAGAAATTTCATGCTCCCCTCCTCTCTTCAAACGGCCACCGCCCGCAGAGTGCGCGCACTTCGGAATCCTCCGGGAGGACTCCCGCGTAGGCCAGGCGGATCCAGGTGGCGGTGATGCCCATGAAATAATCAGGATGCGCCGCCGCCCCCGCCTCCGTCACCCGCCGCAGGCAATCGCCCTCCGTATCCGATTCCTGAATCTCCACCCGGCCGGCGTCCATCACCCGGGAAATCGAGCCGCGGTAGAGAAGTCCCAACGCTTCCTGATGCCGTCCCGCCTGCCACAGCGCCCACGCGGCGGCAGGCACATCCGGTGGCAGCGTTTGCGGCGAGACCTCCATGCCCATCACCACCCGCGCCGTCCGGGTCGGCTTGGCATCAGTTTTTCCCGGGCCGCCCAGCCTGAAAACATGCCGGTTTTTCCAAACCACCCAGCCCACAAGAGCGATCAAGCCGATCACCGCGCAGATCACGAAAACCCGCGTCACTATCTGCACCAGCTCAAGCGGCAGAACTGCTTGGGATTTCTTAGCCGACTTCGGAATCCTCTCCGTCACGGTGTGGACCTTGAACGCTTCATCCGCCTTCACCTCGCGGATGATCTGCGCCGGATCCCGCTCCGCCTGACCGTGCGCAGCCGTGCCAAGCATCAAAAACGTCACCATCACCAGCGCCACCTGCCCGAGCCGCCGCGCCATCCGTTTGAAGGCGAGCTCGACATCCCAGCCCTCGATCCACGTCCGGTTGTTGAGATAGACCCCGAAACCCGCGCCGGTCACGAACACATCGGTTAGCGAAATTCCGACCATCACGCAGACCACCACCGTGCGGGTGATCAGCAGCGGGATTTCCATGGGCATCGCCGGATCCCATGCCTCGATCGCCTGCTGCCATGCGGCGTCCTGGCCCTCAGGGATGAACATCATCGCCAGCGCGAGAATCCCCAGCCCGACCCACGCCGACGCCGTATCCGCGATGAAATAGAGCCACATCACCACCCCTTCCCCCCGCCGGACCACCTGGCCGCAGCGCTGCCGATAGGCTTTCCCCCGCAGGCCTTCCAAATCCTCCACCGCCAGCGTGACCGGCAGCCATGGCGAGAACCGCGCCCACAGGAAGCGATAGAAAAACCGCCGCGTCCACGCCCGCGGGATTTCCCGCAAGGTCGCGCGCCACGACGGCACCTCGCCGAACAAGTGCCGGCTCAGCCCGAACAACACCATCCGCGAGCCCGCCGGCTTCAGCCACCAGAACAAGATCAGCAACAGCAGCGGATGATCCCACAGCCACACTCCGGCGACGGTCGTGGGAATCCCCAGCGCCAGCCACCACACCGAGATGCTGCGCCAGAAATCCCGCCGCACCATCGCCAGGCCGAGATCCACCGCCTCCCAGTCGCTGCGCGGACGAATTTCCGCCGTCACTGTATCAAGCCGCATGGCCGGACCTCCTTCCCGCCAGTAGAAAATACGCGATGTGCAGCACCCAGGCCGTAATTCCCACCAGATATTTCCAGTCCGAGGGAATCCCCTGCGCCGACCAGAATCCCTCCACAAACGCCTCCAACGTCGTCAGCAGTGCCGCCCCGTAAATCAACGGCAGCGCCTGCTTCGACGCCTCCACCAGCGCCCGCACCCGCGGCAGGCGGCCGGGACGCAGCAACGCCAGCCCGAGCCGCATGCCCGCCATCCCGGAAACGATCATCCCCAGCAGCTCGAACGACGAGTGCCCGGCCACAAACGACCAGAACGACTCCGGATTGCACGCGTGGTTCACGTAGCCCGCCGACGCGCCGAGCTGGACGCCGTTGAAAAGCAGGAAAAACAAAGTCCCCAACCCGCCCGCGATCCCGCCTGCGAAGATCCGGAAATCGATCGCCACATTATTATAGATATAAAAACAGAACATCATGAAGTTCGACCCATACTCGGACCGCAGATGGCTGAGCTGTTCCTCGCGGCCGCCATACATGTCCTCCATCGACGACATGCCGTCCGCCCCCAGCACCGCCTGGATCCAGCGGATGTCATGGTCCGCGGAGAGCATCATTACGAAAAACGGCAGCCAA
>JBIHZT010000584.1:0-2903 GCA_044240265.1 Luteolibacter sp.
GGAGTCACTTGAAACTATGCTAAGCCTCCAAATGTGCCTCCCCTCGTTTGCACCCGTAGCGCTTGCGTCCTTGGCGTTTGCCTGTCCGGCAATTGCCCGGCAAGAGCTTGCGGATTTGCTCGCAGACCCCGCGATCCAGCTTTCCCGTCCCGCCGACCGAGCCCAAGTCGTCGCACGCATGACCGCCATTGAAAACACCCTTCGCCAGGACGCCCGTGCCCGCGCCACCCGCCAAGGCCTGCCACTACGCACGGAACTGCCGAGCGGCCGCATTCAGGAAATTGCGGATTTCAATGGTGAACGCCCGGTTTATCTAACCACCAACAACGTCAACGCCGCCATCTCCACCGGGGCCAACCTGCTGCACGCGTCACCGTATTCACTCACCGTCGGCGTCTGGGACGGCGGCGTCGCCCGCGGCACCCACCAGGAATTCGGCGGTCGCGTCACCGTCAAGGACGGAGCGTCAATCATCGACCACGCCACCCACGTCGCCGGCACTCTCATTGCCTCTGGCGTCGATCCCCTCGCGCGCGGCATGGCCTCCGGTGCCACTGTCGATTACTACAACTGGACCAACGACATGTCCGAGATGACCTCCCGCGGAGCCGCCACCGCCGCCGCAGCCGGGAAAATCTACCTTTCCAACCACAGCTACGGCTATGTCAGCGGCTGGAACTACGTCAACGGCGGCTCACCCTACCGCAGGTGAGAGTGGTATGGCACCGGCACCTCCTCGTCCTCCATCGATACCGACCTCGGCCTCTATAACTCCTCCGCCCGCGACAGCGACTCGCTCGCGTACAACGCGCCTTACTACCTGATTTTCCGCAGCGCCGGGAATGACGGCACCGACAATCCGTCATCCATGGATTCCGTCTCCCTCTCTCCCGTCGGCTCCGTCGTCAGCTACAGCTCAGCCAGTCATCCCGCAGGTGATGGCAACTACCGCGGCGGCTTCGAGACCATCGGCTTCGATGCCGTTGCCAAAAACGTCATCACCATCGACTCGGCGCTGGACGCCGTCACCGCCCCCACCAACGGCACCCGCGCCCCCGGGAGCGCCACCCTCAACGGGTTTTCCTCGTGCGGCCCCACCGACGACGGCCGCATCAAGCCCGACCTTGAGGCTAACGGCGACGAGCTCTATTCATCCACCGGCGGCGCTAACAACGCGTACGGCACCTCCAGCGGCACCTCCAGCGGCACCTCCAGCGGCACCTCCAGCGGCACCTCCAGCGGCACCTCCAGCGGCACCTCCAGCGGCACCAGCATGGCCACCCCGAACGCTACCGGCTCGGCCTCGCTGCTCATCCAGCAGTCCAGCAATTTATTCCCCGGCCAGGCCATGCGCGCAAGCACCCTCAAGGGCCTCCTCATCCATCACCACCCTCGTATCGTCCTCCGGCGCATCCGGCGTTTATAACACCTCCGTGACCTTCACCGCCACAGTCGGCGGCGCAACCAGCGGCACCGTCACCTTCCGCGACGGCTCTGTCGCCCTCGGCTCCGCCACCCTCAACGGCTCCGGCCAGGCGACCTACACCGCCGCCACCCTTTCCGGTGGATCCGTATCCGGCGTGGTCGCCGGCGAATCCGTGACCGTGATCCCGGGCACGGGCACCTTTGACAGCGCCAACGCAGGGCTCCGCGCCGTCACCGCAACCGGCTACTCGCTCGGTGGTGCCAACGCCGGAAACTACTTCCTGTCCGCCCAACCCACAGTCCCCAATGCCACAATCACCCCTCGTCTCGTCCAGCTCACCGGCACGCGCCCCTATGACAAGACCACTCTGGCCACGGGCGTCCTATCAGCACAAAACAACCTCGATGGCCCGGACCTGACCCTGACAGGCAGCGCCAACCTGGCCGGCCCGGATGTCGGCCAGCAAGCGGTTTCAACCGCCATCGCCGCCTCAAGGGTCCAGTTCGCAAAGGGAAACACCGGTTCAAACGCCATGACCTCCTTCAACGTTACCCTCGGCTCAGCCCCCGGATCCGGCAACACGCTGGTCGCGGTCATTTCCATCCGCAGCTCCAGCACCAACACCGTTTCGAGCATCACCCAGACCGGCGCCTCCTGGTCCCGCGTCTGCCAGGCAGCCAATTCCAACGGTACTGCCACCGAAATCTGGACCGCCCCAAACGTATCCGGCGCGGGGACGATGATCACCATCAGCCAGGCGTCCTTGCGCTCCGCCGCCGTCGTCATGGAATACAACGGCGTCCTAACCGCCAGCCCGCTCGACCAGACCGCCACCGCCACCAACTCCCAGCCCGACGAGCTTTGGATAGGAGGGATCGGCTTCATCAGCAGCACGCCCACGCTCACATCGCCACTTAACGGATTCAGCGCCGTCACCAACGCGCAGTCCACCCGCAACACTTCCAGCAGCAACGCCAAGGTATACGCCCTCGAAAAAATCGTGAACTCCGCCGCGCCAGCTTCGTCCGGAGGCACCCTCAGCAGCACCGCCCAGTGGTCCGGAGCCATTGCGACATTCAGAACGCAAACTCCGACCACCCTGGCCCTATCAGGTCCAGCCGCGGACAACTACACCCTTGCCGGAGCCGGTGGTTCCGTCCTCGTCACCCCGCGCCCGGTCACGGTCGCCGCAGTCACCGCATCCAAAACCTACGATGGCACTACCTACGCGGCAGGCACCCCCACCTTGTCCCAGGCATTGATCCCCGGTGACACGGCCTTATCCCTATCACAAGCATTCCAAAACAGCAGCGCCGCCCTGGGTAACAAGGTGATCATCCCAAGCATCGCCATCGACGACGGCAACACGGGAAACAATCATGCCGTCACATGGGTCAATGACAACACTGGCACCATCACCCCCGCCCCCGCCACCATCAGCCTGACAGATCTTTCTCAAACTTATGACGGCAAGCCC
>JBIHZT010000585.1:0-2902 GCA_044240265.1 Luteolibacter sp.
ACAACGAATACCGCGTTGCTTGGCCGCCAGAAAGGTGGCGCGCGCCGACCAGGCCCAAGCCAATACCGCATCCGGTTCGCCGATCCTATCGGCCGCCCAGCGGTCGAAGCGTCGGCTTGCCCACCAACTTAGACTTGGCTCCAGCGACCCGAAACCCGGCATCCGACCGGACGCGAGAGCGGGCAGGTAGAATGGGGGCGCGAAACGGATCCGTTCTGAAGGAAACTCATAGCGGCGATAGGTGCTCGGCGGGTTGGCGGTCATGACCTGTTCGAGTCCATCCGCACGGAGCAGCGCGGCGGCGACATGGTCGGAGTGGAACTTACGGCCGCAGGTGACGGTGATTTTCAAAATAGTGGCGGAAAAGGAAGGAATCGCGGTTCGGGAATTTGCAGCAAAAACCCCGTGGTCGTGACGAGAGGCGATGATTTAGCTCACTGTCGGGTGGCTCATGATCCGGCCAGTCTTTGGACTCGGCGGGCAAGTTTCCACCCGATCAAAGGACGAATGCGATGGAAAGCTGGGGGGCCGTCGGGTAGCAAGTTGCTCCCACCCAGGTCTTTGATCTTTTGCCCGATTTGGCGGCAAAGGTCGGGATGATCGGGGTAAAAAGTATAAATGAAATCTTGAAGAATGTTGGCACTGGATTGGCGCGCGGGGTCGTCATTGCGACGTTCCAACAAGTGTGAAGTTCCTTGAATTAGCGAGTGGAACGCCGATTCAGCCCCTTTACGAGACTTTTGACCGCTGAGGCTGCCACTGATTCCTGACCGGTAGTAAAGCGTAGCTCCGGGGGTGAAAAGAACCTCCTCAGAATGGCAGAGGACGCGTGCGAAAAACTCAAAGTCATCGATCAGGGTGAGATGCTCGTCCCAACCACCGCTAGTCTCCAAAATCTTATGGGGAATCAAAAACATGCCTGGTTGCATCATGGGTCGTGCGTCAGCCCAAGCCTCGACCAGCCAGTCTGTGGCTATCATGTCCCGCCAGACACTCTGGGGATTGGAGTGGAAGCTCGAAAAGTCGTCACCTTGGAAGCGACCCCACTCCGATGACGCGACCGCGTCGGTGCGGTTGCCCAGGCGCCCGATCTGGCGGGCGATGTGGTCTGGCGAAAGCAGATCGTCCGCATCGAAGAACTTGATGTAATCGCCAGTGGCAGCCTCCAATGCCTGGTTGCGTGCCTTGGCCGCGCTTCCGCAACGAGCGGTGATCACTTGGACTCCACGCTTTCGGTAGCCGTCGAGGATTGCCGGACTGGCATCGTCCGAACCATCATCGACCACGATCACTTCGAGCGCAGTCCACGATTGAGACAGCACCGAATCCAGCGCGGCTCCGACAAATGGTGCCGCATTATGACAAGGAATGCAGACAGAGACCAGAGGAGCCTTCATTTTAGTTCAGAGGCAAGCTTCCAAGCCTGACCGAAATACCAAGGTTTACTATCGGCGACGTAGTGCTGCAAGATACCGTCGCCCTGTTGAGTTTGGCGATGGCTCGGAAAGGTGATGTAAGTCTCGCTGGGCATCACCACAGGAGCGTCTCGCGCGGCCATCATCGCCACCAGAGCCTGCTCCAGGAAGTAACTGGTGCCTTCGCGTTCGACGAGGACCCGACACCAGGTTTCCAGTTCCTCCCAACCCAAATCCTCACTCCGCAAGCCGCAAATTCCGACATTGAGCACGGGAGGAATCGCCGCCCCGGCCAGTTCTTCCATCAGCGGCCGTGAGTAGCCGTAGGACTCGACGCAGTCGGTCATGAGACAGGGGGGAGGCGGTGTGTCCACATCGGGCATAGAGCATGGAGCATGTGGCGCAGGAGAGTCTCCACGCACATCGTTTTCACCATGCCCGCTGCGCCTTGCACTCTGCCCGGCCACGGCGCCATCCCACCATTCCAGCAGCGCATCGGGACGGCGGAAGAAGAGCATGTCGGAGTCCATCACGAGCTTGATGCCGGTGGAGCCGAGGTGGATGTCGGTGAGCTTGCGGATGTTGACGTAATCAACCCAGCGCTGGCGGAGGATTGGAAAACGCGCGACGGGAAGCAGCGTCTCGATCCGCTCCTGCACCGATTCCTTGCGCAAGGTGACCCCCTTTGGAAAGATCCGCCGCAGCTCTTCCTCGTGGCGGGCCTCCAGAGTGCCATCATCCACCAGATTCAGCACCACCTCGCGCCCGGATTGCCTCGCAAAGGTCCAGGCGCAGAACGCCGTCTGATACCAAAAGCGCCGGCCCGTCAGAAACCAGATCTCAACCGGATTTCCGCTTTCAGCTTTCCCGATTTCAACTTTCGGCAGCCGATAGGCGGCTTTTTCCATCTCCTGAGCCCATGCGTCGCAGCGGAAATACGCCCGCGGCCCCCAACGGAGCATCCGCTGGAACTCGTCCTTGGGCCGCCGATAGAATAAGGTTTTGGCGTGGCTGAGTCGTTGCCGCATGGAAGTCATGAATTCGATGAAATCTGGGAACGTCCCTCAAACTGACCGATGGCACCCTGCCAGCGGATCTGCTCCGCCGGCCCACGCCAAGCGCGCCCGGTGAACCAAGCCCTCGCCGCACGCAGCGTAACCGACCAGGCGGGGATAGCTGACCACGGGCGGATGCCGTGGATGTCCAGCACCTTGATGAAATCACGGAAAGTTGCCCGCCCGATTCGTTTTTGATAATCCAAAGTGAGCCGTCCCGGAGGAATGACGTGGATGAGTGAGAGCTGCGGTAGGTAAGCGAGGTCCCATCCGGCTCCCAACAGGGTCAGATTGATGTCGTTGTCCTCGCCAGAGGTCAGTGCTTTGCCCGTGCGGCCCAGGCTGGCCCGCCGGGAGTCACGGGTCACCGCCTCCACCCAGATCCGGATGGCGGGCAGGCGGGTCACCATGCCAGCACCGATAGGCGCTTGT
>JBIHZT010000586.1:0-2901 GCA_044240265.1 Luteolibacter sp.
CCGTTGGTATCGATGGTGCCACCGTTACCGTGGATCGTGACGGTGGTGAAGTTGTTCAGGAATGAGGCGCTTGCACCGGACGCGGCTGTCAAGGTGCCGCCGCTGAACGAGAGGTTGAGCGTGCCGTTGCTGCGCGAAATCTGTTTGGTGGACAAGCTGCCGCCGTTCAATTGGATGTTCGCGATTCCGTTGTCTGTGCGGACGATGCCACCGTTCACCGATACGCTGCCACCGTTGATGGTTAGGTTCGAAATATCGCCCGCCACGCGGCCGACCACCAGGTTGCCCGTCCCTCCCACGGAAAAGCTGCCGGAATCCACCTGCACGCTGCCGTTGGGGCCGTTCCCAGCGGTCAATTCGCCGATCACGAAACTCGTGGCGAAGGTCGCAATGCCGCCGTTGAGCTGGAGTGTCGTGCCTCCGGCGACTTCGTTGGCGTTCGCGGACGGTTGGTTCAACGTGCTGCCGGCATCGAAGATCAAGGTGCCTCCCCCGATGAAGGTCAAATTGCCAAAGTTATCGTTCCGGGTGATGGTGATGTTGTTGCCAACGGTGGCGGTTTTGCCGCTTGCCACCCGGATGAATCCACTGCCGGTAGATCCTCGTCTGAGCTCAATGGTTTGGGCGCTGGCGGCGGACAGCGTGTAGCCGGAGTTGAGGAAATTCAATCCGCCGCGTGCATTGGTGCCGACGCCGACGGTAATCGGGCCGCCCGCGGTGACGGCGTAAGCACCGGAGTCATCGCCCGCTTGGAAGGTGGCGGTGTCGAGATCGGTGTTGCTCCAATTGACCCCGAAGCTGGTGCTGCCGTTGTTCCAATTTCCGGATAGATTGTTCCAAGTGCCGCTGCCGGCGGTGATGATGCCATTCATGGCGAGTGTGGTGTCCCATGTCACGCTGGAGGTGTTCGCAGGTGCCGGCCCGACGGTTACGGTGAGTGTGCCGGTGCCAGTGATGAAGTTGGATACGGAGGCTGTATAAATTCCAGGCGCCACGGTTTGCCCGCCCAGCGTGAGGCTTCGGATTTCATCGGTTCCCAGGAAGTTGAGATCAAGGGTCGCACCGGTGGCGACGATGACATCCGCGCCGCCGGCTAGATTGCTGGGGGCGGTGCCATTGCCGAGGCGGAGCGTGCCTGCCGAGACGGTGGTGTTTCCGGTGTAGGAATTCGGACCTGATAGAGTGAGGGTGCCGGTGCCGGCCTTGGTCACCGAGCCGCTGCCGGAGATGGGGTTGGCGACCGTCGGGCTATCGCTGCGGTTGAAGACCAGCGCCGCGTTGTTCGTCACTCCTCCGCCGCCCAAGGTTCCGGTGGTGCCGCCATCACCGATTTGCAGCGTGCCGCCGTTGACCGTCGTCGTGCCATTGTAGGTGTTGTTGCCGGCGAGGATCTGAGTACCGGAGCCGCTTTTCACCAGGTTGAAGGTGCCCGCGGAGTTGGTGATGTTGCCCGTGAAGGACCCGCTGCCGTTGGCGACGCCAAGGTTGATGTTGGCGGCACCCAGCCAGGACGCGTTGCTGGTCTTTTGCAGTGTGCCGGCACCGTTCAGGGCGTCGATGCGGATGCTGACACCGTCCCAGGTATCGAAGACCGCTCCGCTGTCGATGGTCATGCCCGCTTGGTTGCCGCCCCAATTGTAGGTGTAGCCATAGCCTTGGGTTGCGGTGCCGCTTTGCACGCGGATTAAGCCGCCGGGGCTCATTTGCAGGGTCAATCCGGGGGACCATCCGATGCTGTAGCCGCTGCCGCTGCCCGGATTGAAAATGAGTGTGCCAGCGCCGCCGAACGAGGCCGCCCGACCTTGACCGGCGGCAGCATCGACACGCAGGGTGGCCCCGCTGCTAATCGTGACGGCGGTGGCTCCATTGAAGCCGTTGCTGGCGACCAGTGTGCCCGCGCTCACGGTGGTGGCTCCGCTGTAAGTCGGGGCCTGGGTGAGGACGAGGGTGCCAAGACCGCTCTTGGTCAGGAAACCGGTGCCGCTGAGAGTGGTGCCGCCGTTGGTGGCGGGGCTGGCGCTGGATGCATCGGCGAGGATGGCAGCGATGCCGATGTCCTGGCCGTTGGTGTCGATGTTCGCTCCGCCGGTGCCGATGTAGGCTTTGGTGCCGTTTGATAGGGTGACGAAGGCCGGATTGGATTCGCTGGCGCGGACGGTGGTGCCGTTGAAATGAAGGTAAGCGCCCAGCGTGCTGTAGTCCGAGGCGTTGATGCCCTTGGTGGTGAGCGTGCCGCCGTTGAGGTTGATGCCCCAGGCGCTTGTGTTTCCATAGATGCCGTTGGTGGCGGTCACGTTGGCGTTTCCGCTTAGCGTGAGGTAGCCCCATTTCGGGCTGAAAGCGATGCCGCCGCCACCGATGGTTCCGGCCTGGATCACACTGGATCCGGCGATGGAGAGGCGGGCGCGGCCGATGCCGAGGTTTCCGGCGACGGTGATGGCCGCGTTGTCGAAAATTGTTAGTGGCGCGGAGTTGGCGTCGTTGCCGGGATCGCCTTGGATCACGAAGGTGTCCGTGGTGAGGGACGCGCCGGGAGCGCTGGCGAAGGTATAGTTCGCGTTGTTTCCACCGTTGCCGACGTCCACCCGCAGGGCCGAACGTGTGCCTTCGAGGGTGATCGTCTGAGGGGTGGCGGTATGGCTGAAGACCGCCCAGCCTCCGTCGGACCATGTGGACCCGCTCCAGTTCGTATCGGTGGCGTTCCACTTGCCAGTTCCTGCTCCGTTATCCCAGTCGCTTGTCTGATAGGCCGTGCCAAACGAAGCACTGCTGGTCAGCGAGCCACTGGTGGCGACGACGGCGATGCGCTGCGATTGCGCCGTGCTGCTGATGGTGACCACGCCGTTGGAGTCGAGGGAATAGCCGCTTGCGGCCGGGCTGAGCGACCAGGTGACGGCGGGC
>JBIHZT010000074.1:0-10251 GCA_044240265.1 Luteolibacter sp.
GCCGGTTTCGCCCATCATCCAGAAGTTGTCTTTGACGTTGCCATGGACGATCTGGACGGCGGGATCGCAGCCTTTGGAAACGAAGAGGGCGGCCCAGATATCATAGGCTTCCTGATCGAAATTGCCGGGATCGCCTTCTTTCGGCGCATAAACGGAGGCGTAGAGGCGATGGGCGGGGAGGCCCCAACGCTCGACGACGAGCTCCCAAGCCCAGGCGATGGCTTCCTTTTTGAAATAGTTGCCGAACGACCAGTTCCCGAGCATTTCGAAGAACGTGTGGTGATAGGTGTCGTAGCCGACATCCTCGAGGTCGTTGTGTTTGCCGCCGGCGCGGATGCACTTCTGGGTATCGGCGGCGCGCGGTGGTGAGTAGGGGGCTTTTTCGACACCGAGGAAGTAAGGGACGAAGGGGTTCATCCCGGCATTCGTGAACAACAGGCCGGGCGACTGCGGGAGCAGCGAGGCGGAGGGGACGATGGTGTGCTGTTTCTCGGCAAAAAAATCGAGGAAGCTCTGGCGGATCTCGGCGGATGTCATGGGAGTGGACTGGGAAGAACTGCGGCGAGACGCCACAGCCCCTTATTGGAAAGGGGCGCGAAGATGCGTGAGAGCCGGGGGCGGTGTAAAGCCTCGGGAAAAAGAAGAAATGATGGCGCGGGGACGCTGCGGCGACTCACTCGTCCTCGATGGCTTGGGCGCGGGGGACTTCCGGCTCGACGGGGCTGGCCTTCGGGATGTCTGAAAACTCGGTGACCGCGCGAAGTGGGGGAGCTTCCGGGACAGGAGCGGCTTTGGGCGGCGGTGGGGCTTCCTCGACGGGCATGGCACGCAACGGCTTGACGAGCACGGCCTTGGGCGCGGGAGCTTCCTCGACGACAGCGGCTTTTTGAGGAACGACCTTCATCTGCTCCTGGGTCGGCGGCGTTTTGCGCATGCGGACTTCCACCCTGCGGTTGGCGGATTGTTCCTGGGCGGTGCCGGTGATGACGAGCGGTTCGTAACGCCCGAAGCCGCGGGTGACGATCTTGGAGGCATCCATGCGAAGCGAGTTGACGAGGTAGTTTTTGACGGCCTCGGCGCGCTTGATGGAGAGGTTCAGGTTGAAATCGTCACCGCCTACGAGGTCGGTGTGGCCCTCGATCCAGCAGTACAAGTCGGGGTTCCGGTCCATAAGCAGGCCGAGTTTCATGAGGCCGATCTTGGCGCTCTCGCGGAGGTCGGCGCTGTTGAACTCGAAGAGCAGGTCGCTGGGCAGCATGGTCTTCTTGCCGAGCAGCACGTTGGCGGGAAGGTCGAGCAGATTGTCGAGCGAGGTGACGCCGTCGAGGGTCCCGTTTTCGACCTTTCCGTTGGCTCCCTTGCGAATCAGGTCTTCGGTGAATTTTCCGATTTCCGAGTCGTCCACCTGCACAGCACCGGGGTCCACGGTAATTTGGCCGACTTCCGCCGGCCGGATGTTTACCGGTTCGCGGCCGAGCTCGGGGAGCTCGGTGTCTACCTCGAGGCCGCTTGCGATTTCCAGCGCCGCCGCCTCGGGGCTTCCCTCACGGGCGGGATTTTGCAGCTGGATGGCATACTCCGCCTCGACAATCTCCGGCTTGATGTCGACTTCCTGGTTCTTCGGCAGGATGTCGAGCAGCTCGACCTCGTCCAACATCGCCGCAGTATCGGTAGGGGGCTTGACGATGTCCTCGGGCGGCAGGGATTCCGGGCTGTCCATCGGCCGGACTTCCATTTGCCGAACGTCGATCGGACGGGTGGTGATTTCCTTGGGCTCTGGGAAATCAAACACGATTTTCATGCGATCCAGCGCGAAAAATATCACCACGTGCAGGAGAATGGAAAGCAACATGGCCACTGCCGCCCACCAGCCAAGATGGTCGGGACCCGGCAGGCGATCAACCCCCGTGTCCCGTGATGCGCTCCATGAATACTCACCCGCCATGTGCGGATTATACGCCGATCCATTGTGCTGGCAATCACCGGAAAGGTTGTTTATTTTCCGCTTGGCACCTCATGTGCTCAGCCCCCTCAAACACATTTCCAAGACTATGGCTACCAAGAAGACCGCATCCAAGAAAACGGCATCCTCCCCAAAAACCGACGCGGAAACCCCCAAGCCCGTCGCCAAAAAAGCTGCTAAAAAGGCTGCTGCCAAAAAAGTGGTGGCAAAAACGTCCGCCGCGGCCCCTGCCGCCGCGGTGAAGGCTCCCGCGAAAAAGGCTGCCGCCAAGCCGTCGCTTGATGTGATCGCCCGCGCCGCCTATTTGAACTACCGCCGCCGGGTGGAGCAGGGTCTGCCTGGAAACTCCCAAGGCGACTGGCTCGAGGCCGAGCGCCAATTCGCGGAGCAAGGCTGACCTGCCGGATTTTTTCATTTCTTCCGGCTTGGACACTGGCGGAATCGCCCTCACAGTCCGCCGCGTGAACCCCTGCTCATCCCTTGGCATCGGCCTGGCCGGATTCGGAACCGTCGGTTCCGGCGTCTGGAACATCCTGCAACGTAACGGCGAACTGATCACCGGACGCACCGGCGGCGGGGTGACCCTGCACATCGCGAAAATCCTCGTCCGCGACCTCGCGAAAGTCCGCGCCACGACCAGCGAGGTGGCTCCTGAAATTTTCACCACCGACTGGAAGGCCCTCGTTGCGGATCCGGGTGTGGACATCGTTGTCGAGCTCATCGGCGGCACGACGGATGCCTTTGAAATCGTCGCCGCCGCCCTGCGCGCGAGAAAACCCGTCGTCACCGGAAACAAAGCTTTGCTCGCTGAGCGCGGGGTCGAGTTGTTCGCCATTTCCCGGGAAATGGACACACCGATCCATTTCGAGGCCGCCGTCGCTGGCGGCATCCCGATCATCCGCACCGTGCAGGACTCGTTCATTGGCAACCAGATCCACTCATTCACCGGCATCATCAACGGTACCTCGAACTACATCCTCGGTCGCATGACCGATGCCGGGCTGACCTTCGAGGCCGCGCTTGCCGAGGCCCAGGCACTGGGTTACGCCGAGGCGGATCCGGCGCTTGACGTGAATGGCTGGGACGCCGCCCACAAGGCGATCCTGCTCGCCACGCTCGCCTACGGATTTCCAATCGATCCCGCGGCGATCCACGTCTCCGGCATCGAGCAAGTCCGACCGACCGACATTCATTTCGCGAAAACCCTAGGCTACGTCGTCAAGCTGCTCGCCGTCATCCGCGAACATGCCGACGGCTCGGTGGAGCTGCGCGTCCAGCCCTCGTTCATCGCCCAGACGAACATCCTCGCCTCCGTGCATGGGGTTTTCAATGCCGTCGCCGTGCATGGCGACGCGGCGGGAGAATCGCTTTTCTATGGTCGCGGTGCCGGCCAGGATCCGACCGCATCATCCGTCGTTGCGGACTTGGTGGAAGCCGCCCGCTCACTCGGACCGGCATCCGGGCATCGCGGATTTCTACCCTATCGCAAAAGCGGAAAAATCCTCCCGGTGGGTGAAACCTCGACGGCCTATTACGTACGTTTCGACGTCACCGACCGACCCGGCGTCGTCGCGGAAATCGCGACAGTTCTGGCGAACCACCGCATCGGCATTTCCGGCACGCATTCTCCAGTGAATCCGGCGAACCCCGACGCTGAATTCGTGGACATGGTTTTCCTGCTTCATCGCTGCCCGTTCGGAAAACTCCAAACGGCGCTGGCGGAAATCGAAGCGCTCGACTGCATCAACAGCGCACCGGTCGTCTTCCGCATCGAAAGTCTCGGGTAAATCCGTTAGGCGGGAGCCATTTTACCTTGGCAGCCGGATCGAGAAAGGCCCGGTAAACACGCTCCGGAACTGCCTTGAGCACACGGTGAAGCCGGACGGTGTGGGAAAGGCGGCCCGAGTCCATGATTGCTCGGTTTACCTCATTGTCCGCAGGTAGCGCGTAAAATCAACACAGTGCCTGCCGTCGAAACAGGCGGGGATTCGAGTGAAAAGTTGTGGATCCCTCTTAAATCGAGAAGAAAATCACAAGTGCCGCGAAGATGATGCTCAGAATGGGCCAGGCCATGGGATTGAGGAGTGATTAGGGATAAAGGATTTCAATCAGAACGGCGACAACTGCATCCAGTCACCGACTTTCGGATTGTCCTCGGCGCTGATCCAGACGTTGGCGGTCATCAGTTGGACCACGAGTACCACGATCGCCGCCGCGAGTCCGACACCGGAAAGAATGTTGGCGAGGCCTTCGTTGCCCTCTTCCTCATCCTCGTCGTCGGCGGTCTTGAGGGTTGCCATTTGAGACGGCGAGGAGGACGCGGTCCCAAGCGGTTGGGTCGGAGCCTGAAGCTGCACCGTGGCCTTAGGAAGCGCCATCGTCGGCGCGCCGGTAGCAGTGGGACGGACTGCGGCGGTCGGTGCGCCGGAGGGCGCGAGACGAATCGTCGGTGCCGGAGCCATGCCGGGAGCGCCTGCCGTGCGGAGAGGAATCGTAGGTGCCGGCGGGCGCGGTGCGCCGCCAGCAGTTGGAGTTGGCGGAGCCGTCGGAACGGGAGGCCTGACGGGAGGGGCCATGGGCACTGTGGCGGAGGGGACGGCCGGAGGCGCGTCGGCCGCCTTCAAGGTGATCCGAACGGTTTCCTTCTTCAGTGGCACGCTCGACGTCTGCTTGGACGGAGCTGGTGGTTGGTTTTCGTTATCGCTCATGCGCTCAGAGGGTTTTGGTTCCTTGGCAGTGACTAAGACAACTTGCCTCCCCCCTGTCAAACTCCCAGCTTGGGATTTATTGGAAATTTTCCAAGTGCCCAAAGTCGGCATCCGGGAGAAATTTTTGATGCTCTTTCCCGCGCGCCGTGATTCCTATAGGTGCAGCAACCATGTCCTCAGAAAAGACCGCCATCACCCCGACCCGCGCCCAGGATTTCCCCGAGTGGTATCAGCAAGTCATTAAAGCCGCCGACCTCGCGGAAAACTCGGAAACCCGCGGCTGCATGGTCATCAAGCCATGGGGCTACGGCATTTGGGAGCTCATCCAGCAGCAGCTCGACCGCCGCTTCAAGGCGACCGGCCACCAGAACGCCTATTTCCCGCTGCTCATCCCGCTGTCCTATTTGGAAAAAGAAGCGGAACACGCGGAAGGATTCGCCACCGAGTGCGCCGTGGTCACGCATCACCGCCTCGAGGCCGTCAAAGACCCGCTCACCGGGAAAACCAAGATGATCCCGTCCGGCGAACTCGCCGAACCTTACGTCATCCGGCCGACCTCCGAGACCATCATCGGCGCCGCTTTCGCCCGCTGGATCGAATCCTACCGTGACCTGCCGCTGCTCATCAACCAGTGGGCGAACGTGATGCGCTGGGAAATGCGCCCGCGGCTGTTTCTCCGCACCGCCGAGTTCCTCTGGCAGGAAGGCCATACCGCCCACGAAACCAAGGATGAAGCCGTCGTGGAAACGAAAATGATCCACGGCCAATACGAGGAATTCCTCCGCGACCACCTCGCCATCCCGGTCATCCCCGGAGAAAAAACCGAGAACGAGCGCTTTCCCGGAGCCGACATGACACTCACCGTCGAGGCGATGGTCCAGGATTGCAAAGCCATCCAGGCCGGCACCTCCCACTACCTCGGGCAGAATTTCTCGAAGGCGCAGAACATCTCCTTCACCGGCCGCGACGGCGCCGTCCAACACGCGCACACCACCTCTTGGGGCGTTTCCACCCGCCTCATCGGCACGCTGATCATGGCGCACTCCGACGACGACGGCCTGGTCCTGCCGCCGCGCGTCGCCACCCAGCAGATCGTGATTCTCCCGATCACGCCCAAGGAAGACACTCGCGAGGCCGTGCTCGCGTCCTGCCAAGCACTCGCCGAGACGCTCCGCCACCAGACGTTCCATGGCGATCCGGTCCGCGTCCACGTCGACACCCGCGACCTCAGCGGCGGCGTGAAAAAGTGGGATTGGATCAAAAAAGGCGTGCCGATCCGCATCGAGATCGGCCCGCGCGACATCGAGACCCGCAAGATTTGCGTGCAGCGCCGCGACCAGCCGATTTCCGAAAAGGACTTCGCCGACAAGGAGTCCTTCATCCAGCGCGCGCCCGAGATTCTCAGCGAGATCCATCAGTCCCTGCTCGCCCGCGCCACCGCCTTCCGCAACGCGAACATCACCTTCTGCACCCGCCTCGACGTGTTCCACGCCCACTGGGCCACGGAAAATCCCGGCTGGCTCTACACCCCGTGGGCCGGCACCCGCGAGCAGGAGGAAGAGCTTTCCAAGCAGCATAAAATCACCATCCGCTGCCTGCCCATCGCCGAAGCCAAGCTCCCCGACACCCTCCACGCCACCAGCGGCAAGTGCATCCTCACCGGCCAGGAAACCACCACCTTCGCCATCTGGGGCCGGAGTTATTGAATTCAACAGCGCCCTCACGTTTCACTTCCGCCGTGCAGCAGCCGTGTATCCGGCTGAAAGGGGGCCGCGCCGCCTAGTTTGACTTCTGGAAGCCGCGGATGTGACGGGTTGAGCAGGTAGTTCCACTCGCCCGGCGTGACTACCGAAGGGACCGCGAGCACGGCGCTTCGCATCTGGCGCAACCAAGTGTCGCCGATGGCCTGCGAGGCGGAGTTGGATTCGTCCGCGCTCCATCCGGCGGGAAGTTGGGTCGGGGCGAGGTGCTCCACCGCATCCTCCGGGATCTCGACGGGAACCCATGAGAAGAGTCGTTTGAAAGCGTCCGGATCCTCCAGATGCACCAGCCCCTCCAGCATCGCCAGCGAAAGGGACGACGACGTGTAAACCACCGCCAGCCCCGGAGAATTCCAGCGGCCGCCATTGGTGCGCGCCCCCTCCCCACTGAAGGCAGTGGCCAGAAATTTCGTTTTACAAAGCCGAAACGCCCGGATCATGAGAAAACGCCGTGTTCGATCCTGCCGAGCAACGCCTCCACCTCCCGCGCACCCATTTCCGTGTCACAGCAGCGCAGCGGCGTCAGTCCGCCGAGCGCACGTTTCGGCTGGGTCATCCAGCGCCGTGCCGCCGACCGGTCTTCCAGCACGTCCACTGCCTTTTGAACCACGGAGCCAACCCGCAGCAGACGCTCGGACTCGTCCGGCTTGAAGCGGTCCTTCCGCCGCGCCAGCGTGCGGGCGGGGATGCCGAGCACGTCCGCCAACTCTTCCGAGGAAATTCCAAGATCGCCCCGGATCCGCTCAAACGCCTCACGCGGCACGCCGTGGCGCAGTGCGTCCCGGACTTGCGCCAAAGTGCTGCCTGTCTTGGCGGAAGTTTTCACGCCGAGTTGCTGGAGGACGGTGAGCCAATGATCGAGCACTTCGACCACGGCGGGCATGGTATTTACCCGATAAACCGCCACCGTCGACTTGAGGGTCACGCCGTCTCCGGGATCGTCTTCTAAAGTTGAATCAGCCATACGGCAAAATAAATACGCCAACTGGCCATAATTCACAAGCATTTTTAGCGCGTTCTCCGCCCATGCTTGCCGGGCCGAATGGTTTGCGATAGATTGTCGGCCATCTTCACCCTGAATTTCGAGAATCATGAAACTCGCGCAACTTGCTGAAAAAGTCGTTGGCGTCCTGGATGGCGACGGAAATGTTGAAATCACCGGAATCGCCGGCTTGGCCGATGCCGGAGCGGGCGATCTGAGTTTCCTCGCGAACCCGAAATACGCCGCCCTGCTTGAGAACAGCAAAGCCTCGGCGGTGATCGTCGCGGAAAACTGGGAGGGCCCGAGCGCCTGCGCAATAGTGAGGGTAAAATCCCCCGACAAGGCGATGGCGCTGGCCGCCACTTTACTCGGGCCGGCCTGTGGTCCCGTGGTGCAGGATGGCATCCACCCGAGCGCCGTGGTCGCGGCAAGCGCGGTCGTGGACCCCAGCGTCAAAATCGGCCCGCTGTGCGTCGTGGAACCCGGGGCCATCATCGGACCGCGCACGATCCTGGTGGCGGGATGCTACGTCGGACGGGATGCCGTGATCGGCTGCGATACGGTCCTGCACGCGAATTCCGTGGTCCGCGAGCGCGTAAAGGTGGGCGACCGGGTGATCCTCCACGACGGATCCGTCATCGGCGGAGATGGATTTGGCAATTATTTGGACAACGGCGAGTGGCGGAAAATCCCGCATATCGGCACCGTGGAAATCGGCGACGATTCGGAAATCGGGGCGAACTCGACGGTGGACCGCGCCCGCTTCGGCAAGACCGTGGTGGGCAGAGGCGTCAAAATCGACAACCTCGTCATGCTCGGCCACAACGTGCGGGTGGGCGATCACTCGGCGATGGCCGCACAGGTCGGAATTTCCGGCAGCACCAGCATCGGCAAGTATGTCATGCTCGGCGGCCAGGCGGGATTGGCCGGTCACCTCGAAGTCGGCGATGGGGCGATCGTGGGAGCCCAGGCCGGCGTTTCCAAAAGTGTGCCGCCGAAAACCTTCGTCACCGGCTACCCCGCGATGCCCCACCGCAAGGCGGCGGAGGGCCATGCGAACCTGATGCGCCTCGGCGGTTGGAAGGAACGGGTGAAGCAATTGGAAGCGCGGCTGGCGGCGATGGAAAGCCAGTTGTCAGGCGAGAGGTCGAGTGAAGATTGACGGGGAATTTCCCTCACTGGCCCATGTCGAAGATGGCGGCGCGGATGGCGGCCTGCACCTGCGGATCACCATAAAACGGACCCGCGCCCGGGCCGCCGGTGGTGTGGGTTTCCAACAGGACGAGCTCGCCGTTTCGCAGGAGAAACGAGGGATGGCCACTGTCACCGACAACGAGATTCCGGCCGTAAAACGGATTCAGCCCGGGGATGTAGTCCAACTGAACCACGCCGCCGGAAATCGCCGCGATCCGGTGCACGGAAACCGTCTTTGTCTGGTCCGTGGTGACGACCGGTCTGCCGATGGTCGCTTCGCTGGCTTTGGCGAGGCGGTAGGCTTTCACTTCCGGTGGCAGTGGCAGGTTCAGCTTGGCCACAGCGATGTCGCCCACGCCGAGTGTCCTGACTTTGGCGATGAAGCGCTCGTAGGGTTTGCCGTTTCTATCGTGGAACATGATCGGCACTTCCGGTGGTCTCATGAAATGGGCGGCCATCACGACATGGTTGGGAGAAATCAGGGTGGCCGTCCGCGAGTCGTTCCACGAGACGCCGGTGAAATCGAGCCGGGAGGCCCAGTTGTTCCGCCACTTCGATTCAGCCTTCGGTTGATAGTATTTGAAGAGCGTGCCCCTTTCCGCCTGCTCCGGGAGAAATCCGAGACCGTTTTTTACCGGGTCCAAATTTCCCGAGGCGATGCTCGGACCGCCCGACGGACCACAGGCGCAGAGCAGGATGGATGCTGATAGAATCAATGCGGATTTCATGACTTGCCGGGAATTTGGCGGATTATTCCCCAGGTGACAAGCCATGGCATTCCGGTTTCAGTCCAAACTCGCGGACGGGAGTTCAGACACCGGCGCGATGCCTGTGTCACTTACCGCTTGGAATTCCGGCCATTCCGCTGTTGCTTGGCGGCGGGACGATGCGCTGCTTTTATTCACAGGACCTGGAACTTGATTTGCCAGCGGGACATCCGTTTCCGATGGAGAAATTCCGGGTTTCCAAGGACATGCTGCTCGACGGCGGCATCCTCCGCCCCGAGGAAATCATCGAGGTCCGCGCGGCCGACATGCATTTGCTCCAACGTGTTCACGAGCTGGATTACATTCATCAAATCGAATCCGGCCTGCTTGGCCGGAAGGAGCAACTCCTCCTCGGCCTGCCGGTCACGCCCAAGCTCTATCAGCGCAGCGTCACCGAGGTCGAGGCCACCCGGCTCGCCTGTCACGCCGCGCTGGCCGAAGGCGTCGGCGTCTGCCTCGCGGGCGGCACTCACCACGCGTTCCGCGAGCACGGCGAGGGATATTGTGTTTTCAATGATGTCGCCATCGCCATCCGCGACCTGCAGGACAAGCAGCCGAACATCAAGGTCATGGTCGTGGACACCGACGCCCACCAGGGCAACGGCACCGCCGCGCTGCTTGGCGACGACCCGCGGGTTTTCACGTATTCCATCCATGTCGGTCGGAACTATCCGACGAAAAAAGTCGTCGGCACGCTCGACATCGAAACCGTGCGCTACGTCGAGGGCGACATGTATTTGAAGCAACTCTTCGTCAGCCTTGCCGGCGCGCTCGATGCCTTCGCGCCGGATCTCGTCATCTGGATCTCCGGCGCGGACAACCACCGCAACGACCGCTTCGGGCAAATGCACTTGTCGCTCAAGGACATCCAGCGCCG